>JALSHK010000211.1 GCA_026982275.1 Paracoccaceae bacterium
CATACCCCGTTGCCCCCATGCCCGATTGCCGGCTGACCTCGGGTTCGCCCCGCACAGCAAAGCCGGGCATATCCACAGAAACGGTTATGGCCTGCCCCCGCACAACAAACCGGTCTTGCGCCTGCGCTGGCAGCCCTGCCCCCAGCATAACCAGAAGAAAACAGGCCGATATTACCGGCCTGAACACCAGAAAGATCATACGGGTTTTCATAAAGTCATACTCGTTCGTTTGAGTATCAACCCGTCATGGCCCGCTTATTGTGATGCGATAAACAGCAACACAAAGCACTGGATGCAGCACAGGCGCGTGGTCTTCCATGCCGAAGCTGTGCGTTACTCCACCCGTGTCCAATTACTCGAGCGGCAGAATATCCCGGCCACGCAGCCTTGCACCACTAGCGTATTGCCTTCCAGTGTCAGGTTGGCGCGGTAGGTCTTGTCGGAATCCGGGGCCCATACATTGCCCTTGTTCCAGAAATTTTCGCCACGGGCGCGCATGCCCCAGATGATCGGTTTTCCGTTGTTATCCTGGGTCGCACCGGCAAAGCCTTCAACGATCGTGCCACAAATTTGCGCCGCATCATTGGCGCATGGATGCACCTGCACCCTGATATATTTGCCTTCATCATTTGGCGCGGTCTCCCAAAGGCCGGTTACGTCTTGCGCCTGGGCTACCATTGGAAAAGCCAGAAAGGCCATTGCTAGAATTTTTTTCATAATATTCACTCCTGTTGTAAGCCTGAATGATAGCTCAATCCTGTTTTCGGTCAATGGTGACGTAATGGCAGCTTGCAGCTTGGCGGAATTGCGCTAAAACGCGAGAGGAAAGCTTTGGAGGCCCGGATGATCCTTTACCCCGCGATTGATTTGAAAGACGGCAACTGTGTGCGCCTTGTGAAAGGCGAGATGGATCAGGCCACGGTTTTTAGTGACGACCCCGCCGCGCAGGCCCGCGCCTTTCAGGATGCCGGCTGCGAGTGGCTGCACCTTGTGGACCTAAACGGCGCTTTTGCGGGCGAGCCGGTGAATGCCGCGCCGGTGGAAGCGATCCTGAAGGCATGTTCCATTCCGGCCCAGCTTGGCGGCGGCATTCGCGATATCGCCACCATCGAGCGCTGGCTTTCGCGCGGGCTGGAGCGGGTGATCCTCGGCACCGTGGCCCTGCGAAATCCGGCTTTGGTGAAAGAAGCGGCGCGGCTTTTCCCCGGCCATGTGGCGGTGGGGATAGATGCGCGCGGTGGTATGGTCGCGGTAGAAGGCTGGGCCGAAACCTCGGACGTGACGGCCCTGGATCTGGCCAGGCAGTTTGAAGATGCCGGCGTCTCGGCTATTATCTACACCGATATTGACCGCGACGGTGCCATGCAAGGCCCCAATGTGGCCGCCACCGCCGCGCTGGCCAATGCCGTGAGCATTCCGGTAATCGCCTCGGGCGGGGTTAGCTCGATGGACGACCTGCGGGCGCTCAAAGCCTGCGGCGCGCCGCTCAACGGGGCGATTTCGGGGCGCGCGCTTTATGACGGGGCGATTGATGCCGCCGAGGCTGCGGCATTGTTGAAGGAAGCCTGACCATGCTTAAAACCCGCATAATCCCCTGCCTTGATGTCAAGGATGGCCGCGTCGTCAAAGGCGTCAATTTTGTGGACCTGATCGACGCGGGAGATCCTGTGGAAAGCGCCAAGGCCTATGACGCTGCAGGGGCCGACGAGCTGTGCTTTCTCGACATCGCCGCCACGCTGGAAAACCGTGGCACCATGTATGACGTGGCGCGGCGCACCGCCGAGCAGTGTTTTATGCCCCTCACCATCGGCGGCGGGGTTCGCGGGCCCGACGATGTGCGCAAGCTGCTGCTCGCGGGGGCGGACAAGGTTTCGTTTAACTCGGCAGCGGTCGCAGACCCCGATGTGATATCCGCCAGCGCCAACAAATTCGGCAACCAGTGCATTGTGGTGGCGATTGATGCAAAAACCGTCTCGGAGGGTAAATGGGAGATTTTCACCCATGGCGGGCGGCGCGGCACCGGGATTGATGCGGTAGGATTTGCCCTCGAGATGGAGCGCAAGGGGGCGGGGGAAATCCTGCTCACCAGCATGGACCGTGACGGCACCAAATCGGGCTTCAACCTGCCGCTGACCCGCGCCATTGCTGACGCGGTGAATATCCCCGTCATCGCCTCGGGCGGTGTGGGCAATTTGCAACACCTGGTGGAAGGCGTGACGCTTGGCCATGCTTCCGCCGTGCTTGCCGCTTCCATTTTTCACTTCGGTGAGTATACCATCGGAGAAGCAAAAGCTTATATGCAGGAGGCCGGGGTGCCGGTAAGGATTTAATGGCAAATGTATTAACCCGGCTGGCAAAGACAATCGAAAGCCGAAAAGGCGAGGATGAAAAGAAATCCTATGCCGCCAAGCTGTTTGCCCGTGGTCCCGAGAAATGCGCCGAGAAATTTGGCGAGGAAGCCGTGGAAGCCATCATCGCCGCCGCAAAGGGCGACAAGAAAAACCTGACCGAAGAGGCCGCCGATGTGCTGTTTCACCTGCTGGTTATGCTATCAGCGCGCAATGTGAAATGGAAAGACGTGCTGAGCGAACTGGAGCGGCGCGAAGGGGTTTCCGGTATTGTTGAAAAACAATCGCGCGGGAAGAGTTGAGGCAGCTGGTCTTCGTATTTTTGCGTATCTTCACAAATAAATATTGAAAGCCGCGCTTGGCTGCGGCGAATATTACTGCGGGCCTAAACTTCTATCTAGAACGCATCCAATCCAACCGGATTCGTGTATTTACCGCGCAACCCGAGGTAGCGCTAACACCCGCAATGCGCTCGTGTTGTGCGGTGAATCCAATTGGATAGGATTTGCTCTAAACTCTGTATGCACCCTCAAGAATTTCCCGTTATTCCTTTGGAATAACTCCACTATTCGCCACATTCAGATAACCACTAACCTAGGTTA
>JALSHK010000212.1 GCA_026982275.1 Paracoccaceae bacterium
GCCTCGCGCAGATCCTGCACCGCCGCCGGGCCGGTATCAATCGCGCCCAGCGCATCCACCAGCACGATCTGGCGATCGAGTTTGCTGAAATGCTGACGGAAGAAGGGTTTGACGATTTGGCTTTTATAGGCCTCGAAGCGGCGTTCAAAGGCGCGATAAAGGCTGCCGCGCCGGGGCTTTTCAGGCCGCCCGAGCGGCGCAAAGGTCAGCGCCGGAGAGCCTGCCAGATCACCGGGCAATAAAAACCGCCCCGGCGCGCAATTGGCAAAGCCGGCGCTTTTGGCCGCATCCAGATAGGCGGTAAAGGCCTCGGCCAGCTTTTGCGCCTCCGCCTCTTCCAGTGCGCTTTGCGGATCCTGGTTTTCGCTCAGGGCCAGCCACTCCGCAGCCAGGGCTTCGCGGCTTTGCGCTTGCTCCAGCGCCTTTTTTGACCATTCTGCATAGCTCATTTTCAGCAATGGCAGATCCAGCAGCCATTCACCGGGATAATCAATGATATCGACATGCAGCACCCGCGCGCCCCGCAGCCCGCGAAAAAGCCCCTTGGGGCGGCTGCGCAGCGACAACCGGAGCTGGCTGATCGAGCTGGTGCTTTCGGGCCAATGGGGCGCGGGGGAAAGCAGCGCCCGCAAATGCGCCTCATAGGCAAAGCGCGGCAGGGTGTCATCGGGCTGGGGTTGCAAAAACGCCGCCTCAATTCGCCCCTGCGCCCCGGCGGATAATTGCGGCATCCGCGCCCGATCCAGCATATTGGCAATCAGCGAGGTGATGAACACGGTTTTGCCCGCCCGCGAAAGCCCGGTAACGCCTATGCGCAGCACCGGCTCGAGCAGCTCTCTGGCACCCGATTGGGTGTCGTCCATCACACGGACAATTTGATCGGTTATACGGGCTATGGCCAAGCTGGCTCCTTGCTGGATATTTCTGAATATATCATATAGTCGCTGAAAGCAGTGATTTACAGAGGGTTTTGCCATGCCGCGCTATGCGCTGAAAATAGAATATGACGGCCAGCCCTATTGCGGCTGGCAAAAGCAGCCCGCGCTTTCTACGGTGCAAGGCACGCTGGAGGCCGCACTACGCCGGCTGGAGCCGGAATGCGCCGGCGTGCAGGCGGCCGGGCGCACCGATACCGGCGTGCATGCCACGGGGCAAGTGGCTCATGTGGATCTGGCCAAAAGCTGGGAGACCATGCGCCTTGGGGAGGCGCTGAATTACCACATGCGCAACAGAAGGGTGGCCGTGGTGGCCTCGGCCATGGTGCCGGAAGATTTTCACGCGCGGTTTTCGGCTCTGGAGCGGCGCTACACCTTCCGCCTGCTTAGCCGCCGCGCGCCGGTGACCTTTGATAAAGGCACGATGTGGCAGGTGAAGCACCCGCTGGATTTAGCGGCGATGCAGGCGGGCGCGGCACATCTTCTTGGAAAACACGATTTCACCACCTTCCGCTCCACGGTATGCCAGGCGCTCAGCCCGATCAAAACACTGGATGAGCTACGCATCGAGCAGCTGGAATATCGCGGCGGGGTCGAGACCCGCTTTCATATCCGCGCCCGCAGTTTTTTGCATAACCAGGTGCGCAGCTTTGTCGGCACATTGGAGCGGGTGGGGGCCGGAAGCTGGCAGCCAGAGGCGGTGAAGGCCGCGCTGGAAGCCAGATCGCGCCCTGCATGCGGGCCGGTATGCCCGCCACAGGGGCTGTATTTGAGCGGGGTGAAATACGAGATCAACCCCTTCGGGGAAAGCTGACCCCCACCGGCACGAGACCGGCAGGGGTTGTTTTCAAGCGCCCGGGTCCGGCTTGGCCTCTGCCTCGGGTGCAGCACCAAAGGCTTCATTCGTTACACTGGACAATCCGCCCTCCATGCTTATGCCCAGCTCCTCGCCCAGCTTCTTCATCGCCGGCATTTGCAGCGCCATGCCCATGATGGAATCCAGCGCCTGATTGACCGGCGCACCCCCGGCCTTGCCGGATGTGCCGCCCGCATTCATGCCGGTCACCTGATGGATCTTGATCGAGTCGATCTTCTCGGCCGGTTTGACCATTTCCGCCACAATCCCCGGCATCGCTTCCAGCCGCGCCAGCGCCACTTTCATGCTGACGATCTCGTCACTCAGCGCGTTTTCCGCATCCGCAATGGCGCGCGCCCCTTCGGCTTCTGCCAGCATATCGGCCTTTTTGGCTTCGGCGCGAATGGTTATGGAGCTGGCCTCGGCCTGCGCCTCTTCCAATAGCGCCGCCGCACGATCGCTCGCGGCATCTTTCTCGGCCTCGGCCCGCACCTTTACACCGGTTGCGGCGCGTTCGGCCTCTTTTATGGCTTCGATCAGGGCGATCTGTTTGGCGCGCTCGGCAGAGGCCACCGAGCGGGCGGTTTCAACCGCCTCTTCGGCCTTTATCGCCTCGGCGCGGGCTTTATCGGCCTCGGCGCGGGCATGGCTTTCCTCTTCGGATTTCTTGGCCACGATGATCTTGCGCTCCTGATCCGCCACCTCGATCTCGCGCTCCTTGGAAATTTCGGCATCGCGAATCAGACGCTCGCGCTCGATCTCTGCGGCGCGCACAGCACGCTCCTTCTCGATCTTGGCTTCCTGCGCCGCGCGATCTGCCTCTTCCTGGTTCTTGGCAATCGCCGCCAGCTGATCGGCCTGCAAAATCTCGACCTCCTTGTTCTTGGCGATCTCGGCCTCGCGCTGGTCACGCTCGATGGTGTATTTCAGCTTTTCAGCTTCCATTTCCGAGCGGCGCACCGAAACATCGGCTTCGGCGGTAATCGCCGCGCGCTCCTTGCGGGATTTGGCAATCACCTCGGCCAGCTTGCGCATGCCCACAGCGTTAAAGGCGTTGTTTTCGTCCAGCGCGTCAAAGGGGGTCTGGTCAAGCGCGGTCAGCGATACCGCCTCCAGCTCCAGCCCGTTTTTCAGCAGA
>JALSHK010000213.1 GCA_026982275.1 Paracoccaceae bacterium
ATAAAGGCGTGCAATATAGCGCGCATTTTCGGCAGCACTGTGCTGCATGACAATCCCCCCCATGAAACCCAGCGGAAAGGATATGCGGGAGGTGCGCATAATGTTGCCCTCATCGGGCTTTTCCAGCCCCGCCATCATATTGATCAGCGTGGTTTTTCCAGTGCCGTTGGAGGCCAGAATGCCCAGAGATTGCCCCAGCTCCACCTTGAAGCTGGCCCGGTCAAGGATCACTTTGCGCTGGCTGCCTGTCCAGAAAGATTTGCTGACATTTTGAAATTCTAGCATAGAGGCTCACATTAAAAGGCAGGATTGCTGCGCAATCATATTGTGTCAATCTTAACATATCCAAAAGTGATTGTCAGAACTTTCATAATCCTGCCTCTCCGCTCAGGCCGGTTTTTTCTCGACCCCGAACAGCCGCCCGACCACCAAAGAAACAATCGCGGCCGCAAAGCTGAACAAGGCCCCCATCTTGGCAGCATCCTGAATATCACCGGCAGGAAAGGCCACCGATGCCACAAACAGCGCCACCGTAAAACCGATTGCCGCCACACTGCCCAGCACAAACAGATCCGACATCCGCATCCCCACAGGCAGGCCAAAGCCCAGCACCCGCGCACCAAACCAGCCCATAATGAATATCCCCAGCGGCTTGCCGATCAACAGACCGGCCAAAACCAGCCATGTCGCCTCGCCCATAGATGAAAACTGCACCCCGGCATTAAACAGCCCAAAGAAAAACAGAATGATCTCGACCGGATGTTTCAGCCCGTGCTCAATGGTGTTGAGCAGGTCTTTCAAATGGGATTCGGCGGCAGAAAACATCCCGTAGGCGCGCTCGGCATGCGGAATAGCCGGAATGATTGCCAGTAGCCCCAATGCGGGATGAATCCCCGAGCGCATGAACGCATACCACGAAATACACCCCGCCAGCAGATAAGGCCAGAAGCCGGCCTTTTGCCTCATCCATGTAGAGGCAGGGCGCGCCTGATTGCCGCGATCCATCCGTCGTGGCAGCCAATTGGCAAGCAGATACACCGCGCCCCCCGCCCCGAGCGATACCAACAGCCACAAAGGTGCCAGCTCGGCGGAGGGGTAGAATACCGCCAGAATAACCAGCCCGATCGCATCATCCGCGATGGCCAGAAGCAGCAGAAACCGCACCGCCGGATGGCCTGCGCCAAATACCATGCGCCCGATCAGATAGGAAAAAGCGATATCGGTGGCGGTAGGCACTGCCCAGCCATTGGATACCGCATCAAAGGTGGTGGAACCAAGGAAATAGGCAATGCCGAGATAGACCGTGATCGGCCCCAGCATGCCCCCCACCGTGGCGATCAGCGGCGTTACCGCTTTTTTGCCGCGCAGCGAGCCGGATTTCAGCGCCACCGCCTCCCAGACTTCCTTGCCCGCCATGGCAAAAAACAGCGCCATCAGCAGATCATTCACCAGATAATGCGGGGTAATGATCCGCCGGCCCTCTTCCAGAAATCCGATCGGCGCGTCCTCCCAGATCACGAAATCAACCATTTTGTGATAAATATCGATATAGTAATGCGGCTCGCCCGGCACCGGAAACAGCAGATCCAGATTGGCCCAGAGCAGCGCGATCATAGCCCCGATAATCAGTAGCAGCGAATACGAGGTTAAAAAATTCCAGACACGATACATGCCAGCTCCTTATTGAACTTTGCGCCTTGATAGGCCAGACCACGGGGAAGGACAATATTTGAACCACAAAATCCCGTGAGGTCGGGTGGTTATTTTTTACAGGCGTTTGGCAAGGCCATGCCGGACTCTGCCCGATTCAGCATGGCCGGAAGGACAAGAGATGCAGACACCCCTGGATATAGCCTACCAAAACATGCAAGGCGACGAGGCCCTGAGTCAGGTTTTTTATGAACGGCTTCTGGAAACCGAGCTGTTTTTGATGCTGGAATCCGGGCTGGCCGAGAACCGCGCCAGGCCTTTGATGCTGGAAACTTCAGACGGCTCGCTGGCGCTGGCCTTTGATCTGGAAGAGCGGCTGGCGCTTTTTGGCGAGGCCGAAACCAGCTATGTGGCGCTGTCGGGCCGCCGGATCGCAGGGCTATTGGCCGAAGCGGGGCTGGGGCTGGGGCTTAATCTGGGCGATGCCCCCAGCGCAACGGTTTTGCCGCCGGAAGCGGTGCAATGGCTGGCCGAGGCCGCAATTGGCAAGGATGAAAACCTGGAAGCGCGGCCGCTGGAAATCAGCAAGCCCACAGGGGTGCCCGAAGCCCTGATCAGGGCGCTGGATGCCAAACTGGCCAATATGGCGGGGGTGGTGCGCGCGGCCTATCTGGTTTCGGTCATGTATGAAAATGGTGAAAACGGGCATATGCTGGCGCTGGTGGATGTGCCGGAACCCGCCAAAACCGGCGTTTCGGAGGCGCTCTCGGAGGCGCTGCGCTTTAGCGGCGTTGAGGCCGGCACGCTGGATTTGGCGTTTTTGGCCGCAGATGATCCGCATCTGGAAAAATTCATCCGTGCAGGGCTGGGCTTTGAAATTCCCGAGCTGATCCTGCCCAAGGCCCTCGCGCCGGTCGCGCCGGGCATGGACCCCGATAAACCGCCAATCCTGCGATAGCGGCTTTTAGCTTCGCGGATCGTCGATCAGCGGGGTTGGTTTGGCCATATCCGCAAGCTTTTCGGGGTCGGATATCTCGACCATTTGCCCCTCGATCTCCACCCCGTAGGGCCGCAGCGCCTTGATCGAGCGCGACAGGTTTTCCGGTGTCATCCCCAGAATAGACGCCAGTCGCCGCTTTTCCACCGACAGCAAAAACCGCGCCCCGCCGCCGGATTTCTTTTGCCACTTCAGCAGGTAATTCGCCAGGCGCTCTATCGAGCTGCGCAGCTTCAGCCCCTTTACCCCCTTGATCACCCCACGATAGCAATAGGCCAG
>JALSHK010000214.1 GCA_026982275.1 Paracoccaceae bacterium
GGAGCCAACGGCGCGGAAGTGGCCGATGGTTTTGCCGATTATCTGACCCTGCTGAACGAGCGCGATGGCGGCATTGGCGGCGTGATGACCCGGGTGATCGAGTGTGAAACCGGCTATTCCACCGAAAAAGGGGTTGAGTGCTATGAGGCCACCAAAGGCGAAGGCGCGTTGATTTATCAACCGCTCTCCACCGGCATGACCTATCAGCTCATTCCAAAAACCGCAGCGGACGGCATTCCGATGCTGACCACAGGTTATGGTCGCACCTCGGTTGCGAATGGCGCGGTATTCCCGTGGGTATTCAATTTCCCGGCGAATTACTGGAATGGCGCTTCGGCGGCGGTGAATTATATGCTGGCCGAAAACGGAGATAGTCTGGAAGGTAAATCCATTGCCCTGCTTTATCATAACTCCGCTTATGGCAAAGAGCCGATTCCAACGCTGGAGGCTCTGGCGGAAATGTATAACTTCGATCTGACCTTGCTGCCCATAGACAGCCCGGGCCAGGAGCAAAAATCCCAATGGTTGCAAATCCGCCGCGAGAAGCCCGATTATGTGCTGCTCTGGGGTTGGGGTGTGATGAACCAGGTGGCGATTCAGGAAGCTGCCAATATTCGCTTCAATATGGAGAATTTCATTGGTGTCTGGTGGTCCGGCTCCGAGAATGATGTGATCCCGGCAGGCGATGCCGCAGATGGCTACAAAGCGCTGACCTTCCACGCTGTAGGCACCGATTTCCCGATGTTTGAGGATCTGCAGAAATATGTTGTGGATGCAGGCCTTGCCGCCGGCTCGGGGGAAAATGTCGGCACTGTGCTTTATAACCGTGGCATGTATGGTGCGATGCTGGCAGCAGAAGCGGTAAAGGTGGCGCAGGAAATGAATGGCGTGGCACAGATCGATGCGGCCATGATGCGCGACGGGTTGGAAAATCTGGTTATCTCGGATGAAACCATGGCGGCCATTGGCCTTCAGGGCTTTGGTCCGAATTTCGAGGTGAGCTGCGAAAACCACGGTGGCCCCGGCCTTGTGGCGGTTCAGCAGTGGGATGCCGGTGCTCAGGAATGGTCGATCATCACCGATTTCGAGCCTTCCAACATGGAGATTATCCAGCCTTTGATCGATGCGGATTCGGCAGCTTACGCGGCTGAAGCCGGCATTGAGCCTGGCTGTAACTAAGCAAACTCCCCCCTCCGGCCATAGGTCGGAGGGGGCCTTATTTTAGGGAAAACCGATGCTGGACCACGCCGAAACCCCGGATAGCCTGTTGGAAATCAACAATATCGAAGTGATATACAATCACGTGATATTGGTGCTGAAAGGCGTGAGCCTTTCTGTCCCCAAGGGCGGAATTACCGCTTTGCTTGGCGGCAATGGTGCCGGAAAAACGACAACCCTGAAAGCTATTTCCAACCTGCTGCGTGGTGAGCGCGGCGAGGTCACCAAAGGCTCGATCCTGTATCGCGGCAAGCCGATCGACAATCTGGACCCTGCCACGCTGGTAAAGCAGGGGGTTATTCAGGTGATGGAGGGCCGGCATTGTTTTGAGCATCTCACGGTAGAAGAAAACCTGATGACCGGGGCCTATACCCGCCGTGATGGCAAGGCGGCGGTCAAGCAAAGCCTTGATTTGGTGTATGAATATTTCCCACGGCTGAAGGAGCGGCGCAAATCGCAGGCGGGTTATACCTCGGGCGGCGAGCAACAAATGATCGCGATTGGCCGCGCGCTGATGAGCAATCCCGAAACCGTGCTGCTGGACGAGCCAAGCATGGGACTGGCCCCGCAGCTGGTGGAGGAAATCTTCGGCATTGTGCGAAACCTGAACCAGAAAGAGGGTGTTTCGTTTTTGCTGGCGGAACAAAATACCAATGTGGCGCTGCGCTATTCCGATTATGGTTATATTCTGGAATCCGGTCGCGTGGTGATGGACGGGGTGTCCGCCGAATTGCGCGAAAATCCCGACGTGAAGGAATTTTATCTCGGTATGTCGGATGATGGCCGTAAATCTTTTCGCGATGTGCGCTCCTATCGCAGGCGCAAAAGGTGGCTGAGCTGATGGTCTTTTTTGACGGTCTGGAAACCCGCTCGGCGGATGAGCGAGCGGCATCGCATCTGGCCCAGTTGCAAAACCGCCTGACCGAAGCCGGGGGTAATGTCGTTACATCGCTGGACGACCTGCAAAACCTTCCGGTTTTGCGTAAATCGGATCTTGCAGCGCAGCAGAAAGCCGCCCCGCCTTTAGGGGGGATAGCCGCCGCCAACATCACCCATTATTTCCAATCCCCCGGCCCGATTTACGAGCCTGGCCGGATGCAGGGCGACTGGTGGCGGCTCGGGCGGTTTTTGCATGCTGCGGGTATTGGCGCATCCGATGTGGTGCAAAATTGCTTTTCCTATCATCTTACCCCAGCGGGCATGATGTTCGAGAGCGCGGCGCAAGCCGTGGGGGCCAGGGTTTTGCCTGCGGGCACAGGGCAAACCGGGCTACAGGTGGAGGCCGCGGCCCACCTTGGCTGCACCGCCTATGCCGGCACGCCCGATTACCTGAAAATCATCCTTGATAAGGCCGATGAAATGGGCCGAGAGCTGAAATTTACCCGCGCTGCAGTGGGGGGCGGGGCGCTATTCCCCAGCTTGCGGGCGGAATATGCGGATCGCGGCATTGCCTGCCTGCAATGCTATGCCACCGCCGATCTGGGCAATATCGCTTATGAAAGCGAGGCGATGGAGGGTATGATTGTCGATGAAGGCGTGATTGTGGAGATCGTAATCCCCGGCACCGGCATTCCCGTGCCAGCGGGCGAGGTGGGTGAGGTGGTCGTCACCGCGCTAAACGCCGATTATCCGCTTATCCGCTTTGCCACAGGCGATCTTTCGGCGGTAATGCCGGGCCAAAGCCCCTGTGGCCGGACCAAT
>JALSHK010000215.1 GCA_026982275.1 Paracoccaceae bacterium
CCGCTCGGAGGTGGATATCAACAAGGTGCTGGTGCTGCTGGCCGATGATACCACCCGCCCGCCCAAGGGCCGCGATGTGTCCGAGCCGGTATATGGCGCGCCCGCCCGCTGGATCGAGCCGGATCTGCAAGAACAAGCCGCGCTTCAGGGGCTATCTGTGGTCACCCCGACCGAGGTGATCGCCACCCATCTGCTGGAGGTGCTGAAGCAGAATTTCGGACGGCTGTTTAACCGGCGAACCCTGCGCAAGCTGCTGGATGAATTTGTGGCGGTATCCGAGCCGACCCGCGCGGCGGCCAACCGGCGGATACTGGATGAATTTGTGCCCGACAAGGTGTCGGTCGATCTGCTGCAATCGGTGCTGCGGCTGTTGCTGGAGGAGCAGGTCTCGATCCGCAATCTGCCGCTTATTCTGGAAAGCATCAGTGAGGCCAGCGGCGCGCTGACGGGGATCGAGGCGATCACCGAATATGTGCGCCAACGGCTGGGCTTCCAGCTGATCGCCGACATGCAGGAGCCGGACGGGGCCTTGCCCCTGGTGCAGCTTTCGCCGGAATGGGAGGCGCTGTTTCAAAAGCACCAGCTGGAAGGCGAGCAGGGCGGGGTGGATGTGGCCTTGCCGCCGCATGAATTCAACCGTCTGGCCGGTGCCGTGGCCGAGCAGGTGAGCAAGGCCGGCGAAAAAGGGCGCTATCCGGCGGTAATCACCTCGGCGCGGCGTCGGCGGTTTTTGCACACGGTGCTGAGCGCCAAAGGCATCCGCAATCCGGTGTTCAGCTTTGAAGAAGTGGGGGCCAATGCCCAGCCTGCGCTGGTGGGCATGGCCTGATGCTGGAGGGGTTATCGGAAATTCTGGCAATTTCCGGCGCCAGCCTGGCGGGGCTTATTCTGGTATTTGTGCGGGTGGCGGCGGCGGTGGCGCTGATGCCGGGCTTTGGCGAGCAGGCCATCCCCTCACGCGTGCGCCTGATGGCGGCGATCGGCTTTACCTTTGTGGTATGGCCGATGGTGATGCCCGGATTGCCCGCGATTGATACCCGCCCGCCAGCGATGGGCGGGCTGATTGTGATCGAGGCGGGGATCGGGTTTTTGATCGGCATTTCCTTGCGCCTGATGGTGATGGCAATCCAGTTTGCCGGATCGGTGGCGGCGCAATCCACCGCGATCACCCAAGTGGCGGGGGTTGGCGTCACCCCTGACCCGATGCCCGCGATCGGCAATATTCTGATGCTGGCAGGGCTGACCATGGCGCTGGTTATGGGGCTGCATATCAAGGCCAGCCTGGCGATTGCCTCGACCTACGAGCTGTTTCCGCTCGGCACGATTCCGATCGCGGGGGATATTGCCGAATGGGGCACGGCGAGGGTGGCGCAGGTTTTTGCCTTTGGGTTTACCCTATCCGCCCCGTTTGTGATTGCGTCTTTTGCCTATAATCTGGCGCTGGGCGCGATCAACCGAGCCATGCCCAGCCTGTTGGTGGCTTTTGTCGGCGCGCCACTGATCACCGCCGGGGCGCTGCTGATCCTGCTGCTGGCCGGACCGGCTATCATCATGGTCTGGAACGAGCGGCTGGATCTGCTGCTCACCAATCCGCTGGGGATGCCCGGATGAGCGGAGAAAAAGACGAAAGCGGGGAAAAATCCCACGAGCCCACCCAGCAGAAAATCGACAAATCCCGCAAGAAGGGCGATATCGCGCGCTCGACCGATGTATCGGCGGCGGCGGGCTATCTTGGGCTGTTTATCGCCATTACCTATGTCGGGCTGAGCGGGCTGGGGGCCAGCGCACAGGTGATGGAGCAGCTATTTGCCAATGCAGATACGCTGAGCGTCGAATTGCTTGGCCCCGGGGGGCGCGGCATGGCGGGCGCGCTGATTGCGCAATCGCTTTCTACCTTGCTGCCGGTTTTCTGGCTGCCATTTGGCGCAGCCCTTACGGTAATGCTGGCGCAGCGATTATTTGTGGTCGCGCCCGAAAAGATCAAATTCAAGGGCAACCGGATATCACCGCTTCAGGGGTTCAAAAACAAATTCGGCATCAAGGGGATTGTTGAATTTCTCAAAACGCTGGCGAAGATGATTTTGGTTTCTTATGCTTCCTATCTGTATCTGGCCTCGCAATTTGACGAAATTATCGGCTCTGTGCGGGCCAGCCCTGCCGGGGTGGTTATGCTGCTGGGCAAGGTGCTGGTGGCAATGCTGCTGATGGTGATGGTGATCGGCATGGCCATCGCGCTGGTGGATTTTATGTGGCAGAAATACCATCATCTGCACAAGCTGCGCATGAGCCATAAGGAAATCAAAGACGAGGCCAAGGAAAGCGAGGGAGATCCGCATATGAAAGGCCAGCGCCGCGCACGGGCGCAGGAAATTGCCACCAACCAGATGCTGCATGATGTGCCGCGCGCCGATGTGGTTGTGGTGAATCCCACCCATTATGCCGTGGCGCTGGAATGGGCGCGCACTCCCGGCACCGCGCCGGTGGTGATTGCCAAAGGGGTGGATGATGTGGCGCGGCGCATTCGCGAAGTAGCGGCGGATAGCGGCGTGCCTATCCATAGCGATCCGCCAACGGCGCGCGCCCTGCATGCCAGCGTCAAGATTGGCCACGAGATCGACCCCGAGCATTATCGCGCCATCGCCGCCGCCATCCGCTTTGCCACCGAAATGCGCACCAAAGCCAAAGAGCGCGGCGCATGACCCCGGCCGAGCTGAAAATCCTGCGGGATCTGGCCGAGCAGAAACGCCTCAAGGACATGGCCGCACTGACCCGCGCCAATGCGCAAACCGCGGCCAGCAATGCCAAGATGAAAGCGCTGGCAGCCGAGATCAACGATAATCTGGAGGACGCGCCACCAGAGGATCTGGCGATTATTTCCCGCTGGCTGGGCTGGGCCGAGCAAGAAAACACC
>JALSHK010000216.1 GCA_026982275.1 Paracoccaceae bacterium
CGCGAGGACAGCTATAGGCTGGTGCAGCGCAATGCCATGCGGGTCTGGGAGGATGGCGCGGATTTCCTGACCGAGCTTAAGGCCGATCCAGAGGTAATGGCCGTTATGAGTGAAGCGGAGATCGAGGATAAATTCGACCTTGGCTACCACACCAAACACGTGGACACGATTTTCAAACGCGTATTCGGATAGAGCCGCTTCAGCCTTGTCGAAATACTTGCCCCGCTCTGCGCAAGCGCCCCGGTAAAAGCGCGGCGCGGACGGGGCGCGGCCAAGCCATGCCCCGCTTGACGCGCCGCCACCTTCACTCCGACATCACCACCGGCACCGTCATCTGTTGCAGGATCGACTGGGTCACCCCGCCAAAGGTTCTTTCCAGCAGGCGGGAATGGCCAAATGCGCCCATAACCAGCAAATCCGCACCGGAATCAGAAATATAATTCAGGATCACGGTATCCACGCTGATCTCGGGATGGGTGCGCACCACCACCGAAGCCTTTATCCCGTGGCGCGACAGATGATCCACCAGATTTTCCCCTTGCTGCCCGCCAAATTCGTCACTCCGTTTTTTTGGGTTCACCACCAGCACATCCACATGATCGCGAGCCACCAGCATCGGGATCGCATCATTTACGGCTCGCACCGCCTTTTTGCTGCCATCCCATGCAATCACCGCGCGGCGGGTTTGCGCCTCGAACCGGCCGATATACGGCACAACATAAACCGGTCGCCCCGAGCGATGCAGCACCGCCTCGAGCAAGGATTCCTGAAAACTTTTACCGGAAGAATCAGGGTTGGGCTGCCCGACAAATGTCATATCCGCATGGCGGGAAAAAAAAGCCAGACGCGAGGCGGCCTTGCTTGCCTGACATTTGATCAAGCGCACCGCATGTTCGACACCGGCCTGCGTCGCGGCAGCCTCGAAGGTTTTGACCGCCTCGGCGGCCGATGTTTTAACGATCTGGGCTTGGGCCTCGGTCAGGCTGGCGGGGAAATCAATGCCCATATAAGTGGAAATTGTCGATTCCAGCTCCATGGCAATGCCGGTCAGCCGCGCCCCCTCCCGCTTGGCCAGTGCCAGCGCTGCCGCCACGCGCTCGGCACATATATCGCTGCTATCCAGATGGACCAAAAGGTCTTTATAAGCCATTCTACTCTCCTTCTCGTATTTTTACCCCTGACTAGCGGCTTTTGCGAATCGCGATATGATCTGGCTCAATAGAGATGAAAATATTGCCACAAAAAAAATAAGCGCCAAAGACAGGCCCTGGCGCATACATATTTTGAAAAACAGGGGGGATCAGAATTCGGAGATCGCCTTGGCAATAAAATACGATACCGGCATGGCCAGAACCGCTCCCAAAGCCGCAGCCATTATCATATATTCCTTGGTATCATAGCCCAATACCAAAGCTACGACAATTAACATACCCATACCTGTAGCCCCGGCGATGGTATAAACCAAAGACGCAATTTTCAGCACGTTTTTCTCCTATCAGAATCAATTGACCATCAAGCTAGCTTGCAAGGGCTTAACAGTCGTTGATCAGGATCAACATTAGTTTTGTGTGATTTCCTGAGTGGCCTGCACAGCACATTCGGCAATTTTGGCGCGGATACTATCCTCGTCGGCCTTGCCGGCCAGATCTTTTGCCACTTTGCGGATCACATCTTCGTTTCCGGCTTCCTCGAAATCGGATTTGATCACCTCCAGCACATAGGCACTGGCTTCATCGCCTGATTTCCCGAGAATTTCGGCAGCCCACAGGCCCAGCAGCTTGTTGGTGCGGGCATCGATTTTGAACTGGGTTTCGGCATCATGGGCAAATTTGTTTTCAAAGGCGTTTTCGCGATCATTGAAGGTCGACATCTTTTGGCTCCTCAAGCGTTTCGGGTCAGGCAACAGATAACCATCCACCACCCTCTGTTTCAAGTGCCGCAGTGAATCATTGCTAATATATTCCATAGCCCCTATAGAGCGGCTATCCCCACCTCCCACAAACGGAGCTATGCCATGGCGCGCCGCAAAATGATCTATGAAGGCAAAGCCAAAATCATCTATGAAGGGCCGGAGCCGGGCACGGTTGTGCAATATTTCAAGGATGACGCCACCGCTTTCAACGCCGAAAAACATGCGGTAGTCGAGGGCAAAGGCGTGTTGAACAACCGCCTGTCCGAGCATTTCATGACCGGCCTGAATGCCATCGGCGTGCCGACCCATTTCATCCGCCGCCTGAACATGCGCGAGCAGCTGGTGCGGCAGGTAGAGATCATCCCGCTGGAGGTTGTGGTGCGCAATATCGCTGCCGGCTCCATGTCCAAGCGCCTCGGGATCGAAGAAGGCACAGCCCTGCCCCGCCCGATTGTCGAATTTTATTACAAAGACGACAGCCTCGGCGATCCGATGGTCACCGAAGAGCATGCCATCGCCTTTGGCTGGGCGCAGCAGCATGATCTGGATGAAATGGTCAGCCTTGCGCTGCGGGTCAATGATTTTCTGTCCGGTGTCATGTTTGGCATCGGCATCAAACTGGTGGATTTCAAAATCGAGATTGGCCGGATCTATGATGGTGATTTCCAGCGCCTGATCATCGCCGATGAAATCTCGCCCGATAGCTGCCGCTTGTGGGATATCGAAACCGGCGAAAAGCTGGATAAAGACGTATTTCGCCAGGATCTCGGCAACCTCGCCGATGCCTATACCGAGCTGGCCACCCGCCTTGGCGTCATGCCCAGGAAATCCGGCAACGGCACGGGTCCCAAGCTCGTCCCCTAGAAGGAGAACTCCGATGAAAGCCCGTGTTGATATTACCCTGAAAAACGGCGTTCTGGACCCGCAAGGCAAGGCGATCCAGCATGCGCTTGGCGCGCTTGGCTTTGGCGGCGTGGAGGGGGTTCGCCAAGGCAAG
>JALSHK010000217.1 GCA_026982275.1 Paracoccaceae bacterium
CAGCTTTGCGAATCACTATCCTTCGATGGTCTTGGCCGCGCGCTTGCGCTCGTTGGGATCAAGATGGCGCTTACGCATACGGATGCTGTTCGGCGTCACCTCCACCAGCTCGTCATTATCGATATAGGCAATCGCTTCTTCGAGGCTCATGCGCACCGGCGTCGTCAGCGTTACCGCATCATCCTTGCCGCTCGCGCGCACGTTGCTCAGCTTTTTACCCTTCAGAGGATTGACCTCCAGGTCATTTGGCCGATTATGCTCGCCAATAATCATGCCCTGATACACCTGCTCCTGCGCACCGATAAAGAACTTGCCGCGATCCTCAAGGTTGAAAATCGCATAGGGCACCGACTGGCCATCCTCCATAGATATCAGCACCCCCGCACGGCGGCCCTCGATCTTGCCCTTGAAGGGGGCCCAATCATGAAATACCCGGTTGATAACACCCGTGCCACGGGTATCGGTGAGGAATTGCCCATGATAGCCGATCAGGCCACGCGAAGGCACATGGGCGATAATGCGGGTTTTGCCAGCGCCGCCGGGGCGCATCTCGACCACCTCCCCCTTGCGCTGGGTCAGCTTTTCGATCACCGCGCCGGTATATTCGTCATCCACGTCGATCGTGGCTTCCTCTATCGGCTCCATTTTGACACCGTCGATGGTGCGAAACAGCACCCGAGGCCGCGAGATCGAAAGCTCGAAGCCTTCACGGCGCATGTTTTCGATCAGAACGCCCATTTGCAGCTCGCCACGGCCAGCCACTTCAAAAGCATCGCCGCCTTCGCTGTCGCTCACCTTGATCGCCACATTGGATTCGGCTTCCTTCATCAGGCGGTCGCGGATCACGCGGCTTTGCACCTTGTCACCATCACGCCCTGCCAATGGCGAGGTGTTGATGCCAAAGGTCACGGTAATGGTAGGCGGATCAATCGGCTGGGCCGGAATGGCTTCCTCCACCGATTTATCACACAGGGTATCGGCCACTGTCGCTTTGGCCATGCCGGCAATAGATACGATATCGCCAGCTTCCGCCTGATCGATACCGACCTGCTCCAGCCCGCGATAGGCCAGAACCTTGGTAATGCGGAAATTCTCGATCAGGGTGCCATCACGGCTCATCGCCTTTATCTGGTCACCCGCCTTGGCGATACCGGATTCAACCCGCCCCGTTAAAAGGCGGCCAAGGAAAGCATCGCCGCCAAGCGTGGTGGCCAGCATGCGAAACGGCTCGTCGCGATGCGCGATCTGCTTGGGGGCCGGCACATGGTCGATAATCATATCAAAAAGATCATTCAGATTCTCGCGCGGCCCGTCCAGCGCTTTATCCGCCCAGCCGGCACGGCCAGATGCAAAAAGCATGGGGAAATCGAGCTGGTCATCATTGGCATCCAGATTGGCAAAAAGATCAAAGCATTTATCATGGGCCTCGTCAGGCTCTCCGTCGGGCTTATCGACCTTGTTGATCACCACAATCGGATTCAGCCCCAGCGCAAGCGCCTTGGCGGTCACGAATTTGGTTTGCGGCATAGGGCCTTCGGCGGCATCCACCAGCAGCACCACCCCGTCCACCATCGACAGAATGCGCTCCACCTCGCCGCCAAAATCGGCGTGGCCAGGCGTGTCTACGATATTGATGCGCGTGCCTTTCCAGACGATGCTGGTGGCCTTGGCCAGAATGGTGATGCCGCGCTCTCGCTCCAGATCATTGCTATCCATGGCGCGCTCGGTGGTCGCCTCGTTTTCGCGGTAGATCCCCGACTGTTTCAACATTTCATCCACAAGGGTGGTTTTCCCGTGGTCCACGTGGGCAATAATCGCGACGTTTCGCAAATCCATAATGCAGGCCTTTTCAAAAAAATAGCGGGGCGAGCGCGCAGCCCTCCCCGTTTCAACACGCGACATAAGCCTCCTTGGCCCGTTTGGCAAGTCATTTGCCCTGTGGCTATTTTTGTGTCGCCATCATCCGCCGCATAATGTGCCGCGCATACGCCACACGATAGACGCCATCTGGCCGATCACAAAGCCAGAGGTGTTGACACATCGCGAAGGGCCAGAATATGATTCTGCTTTTGATCGGCGCCATAATGCAGCAACCTGCATAATCCTTTTGGCCCCCTGGCCGTCCGGGATTATTGGCGCGGGGGTGGCCAGGCTTTTTTCTGGCGGGCTGCGCCTGTGGCCCGCTTTGAAGAACTAAAAATCGAAAGGCAATCCATGGCCGAAAAACTGCTGAAATCATTTCTGTTTCTACTATCCGGTTATTTTTTCCTGATCTCGGGGGCGCATATGATCGGGGTGAAAGTCCCGCTGCTATTTGTATATTTCGATGTGCCTTCATACGCGTATCAAGACCGCATCATCTCGTTTTTTGCCTTTGGATGGGGGGTATTTCTGGCCACTGCCGCGCGTGATCCAATGGGCAACAGGCCGCTCGTTCAAGCTGTGATCATCGCCGGGCTGGTGGCCATAATATGGCTCGCGATCAACAACCTGGTCACCGATTTTAGCGGGCTGCAAGCCGGGCTTAGACTTTGGGCCTATTGGGCGCAAACCGGCATATTGGCGCTGATTGTGCTTTGCCTTTTCCTGCTCTACAAACGCAGCATCAGCTGACAGGAGCCAACATGCGCGCGATGCAAATCCACAACCTCGGCCAAGCCATGGAAATGGTCGATATACCCCGCCCCGCCCCCGCCAAGGGCGAGGTGTTGGTGCGGGTGCTGGCCTGCGGCATCAATTTTGGCGACACCCTGATTGTGGAGGGGCGTTATCAGGAGAAATTCGATTTGCCCTTCACGCCCGGCATGGAAATCTGCGGCATGGTAGAGGCGCTTGGCGAAGGGGTGGACAGCCCTGCCATCGGCACCCGCATCGGGGCTTATGGCGGCGCGGGGGGG
>JALSHK010000218.1 GCA_026982275.1 Paracoccaceae bacterium
CATTATTTGGGCCGCGACCCTGTATTCGCTATTATTTCCATCTATGCCGAGGCAGCGCTCTGGAAAATCGGTCAGCAAAGCGCGGTATCCGATCCGCAGCTTTTGCTGGAAATCCGCGCCGAGTTCTTCAAAACGGTCTTCGCCAGAATTGCGGGCCAGCCCGCGCTGAAGCCCGGTTTCGGCGTCGATATCGATCACCAGTGTCAGATCCGGCTCCTGCCCGATCATCAGGTCGTGCAGGCGGTCTACGGTGGTGCGCAAATCCGCCCGCGCTGCCCCCTGGTAAACGCGGGTGGAATCCGCAAACCGGTCTGAGATAACGATCGCGCCGCGCGCCAATGCGGGCAGAATGGTGCGCTCCAAATGGTCGCGCCGCGCGGCGGTGAAAAGCAGAATTTCGGTTTCGGCAGACCAGCGGCCGGGATCGCCCTCCACCAGCAGCCGCCGGATTTCCTCGGCCCCGACAGAGCCGCCCGGCTCGCGGGTCAGCACTACATCCTTGCCGCTTTCCTTGAGCTTTGCCGCCAGCTTTCGGGCTTGAGTGGATTTACCCGAGCCGTCCGCGCCCTCGAATGTCAGGAAAAACCCGCCACGGCTCACAGCCATTCACCAGCCCTGACCCGCGCTGAAAGGATGAAAAATGCAGCCTTGAAACGATCCATAAACCCCGCCTCTGCCACATCGGCGGTGGCGGCGAGAGGGAAACGCTGCACGCCCATATCGGGTATATCAATCACCAGCTCTCCCAGCATTTCGCCCTTGGTGATCGGCGCTTCGATCGGGCCTTCAAACACTACCTCGGCCTTTACACCGGGTAACACACGGTATGGCAATAGCAGGGAAATATCCTCAACCGGCGCCATGCCTACCTGCGCCTCCTGCCCCAGCCACACATCGGCGCGGGCGATTTCGGTATCGCCTTTGAACAGCGTTTCCATGGCAAATTCGCGGAAAGCCCAGCTGATCAGCCGCTCGGCTTCGCTGGAGCGCGCGGCAGAGCTTTCCATGCCGTTGATCATAACAATCACCCGCCGGCCATTGCGCACCGCAGAGCCAACCAGCCCGAAACCGGCCTCGTCGGTATGGCCGGTTTTCAGGCCGTCAGCCCCGATATCCAGCCCCAGCAGCGGGTTGCGGTTAAAGCGATTATCGGGTGTGCGGCCGTCAAAGGCAAATTCGCGGAGGGCGAAATAGGTGTAGTATTCCGGGAAAACCTTGATCAGGCGGCGGGCCAGAAATACCAGATCACGGGCGCTCATCAATTGCCCTTCGCCGGGCCAGCCGGTGGCATTTACGAAGGTGGAATCCATCATACCCAGCTCACGGGCGCGCACCGTCATCTGGCGGGAAAATTCGGCCTCTGTGCCCGCCAGCCCTTCGGCCAGCACCACGGCGGCATCATTTCCCGATAGCACAATCACACCTTTGATCAGGTCCTCCACTGTGATCCGGTCCTGGGTATTCAGAAACATCGACGAGCCGCGAACAGCCATCGCCGTTTGTGAAACCGCGAATTTTTCGTCTAGCGTGATGCGCCCGGCTTCCAGCGCCTCAAACACCATATTCAGGGTCATCAGCTTTGACATAGAGGCCGGCGGCAAGGGGGTATCGGCATTTTTTGCCAGCAATACGGTGCCGGTATCGTAATCAATGACCATCGCGGAGCGGGCACCGGTCTCCAAAGCGTTGACCGGCATGGCAAAAGCTGCAGCGACAAGAACAAAAACCTTTAGAAAAAACTTCATGCGGACACTCTTTGGTTATCTGAAGTAAAAAGCGTCGGCAAAGCCGAGGCCCTTGATGATGCGCAGTCGCGCCGTGCGCTCGGCACGGGTGCGGCTGGGGCCGGAAACAACCCGGTAAAGCACAGGTTCACTATTGTCTTCGACCCTGATTTCAGCCTGCACGCCTTCATTGGAGAGCAAGGTAACCAGATCTTTGGCGCGCTGTTCCTCGGCAAAAGACGCAACCTGAATATTGGGTTTGCGCAAGCGGAAAATCGGGGTGCGCTCTGGCGCTTGTGCAGCAGACGGGTCAATATCCGCAAGCGTTTGTTCGACAATCGCGGCGAGGCTTTCGCCTGCCTCGTCATGCGGATCAGCGGGGCGGGCTGGCGTGGCCGCGCGCGCAGGCGGGGCACGACGGGCCGGGGCCTCGACCGTGCCTGCGATCTGGCCGGATTCGGCCTCCGGTTCCGCTGCGGGGGGAAGTGCAACTTCTACCGTTTCCCGCCGCAGCACAACGATAGATATCTCCGTCGGAGTGCCCGCAACGATACCCAAAGCACTGGCGGCATCGGAAGACAGCTGGATGCGGGGGCCAGGATTTTCCCGCTCCCGGCGAAACAAGGCACCGATTACAGATTTGCCATTGCTTCCATTCCGGATTACGACGCGCTCCGGATCAACATTTGCGGGATAAGCCACCCAGACGCCGCCAAGCGAGGGCCTGCTATCCCAAAGGGCCTTTTCCGTAACGGCAAAAACATCTGGCCGCTCGACATCTTTTTCGATGGTTTCAGCGCCGGCAGGGGCTGAATTGGCGGTATCCGGTGTTGTGGCAGCGGCTTCACGCAGGGTTTCACAGCCGGAAAGAAAGGCCAGCGCGGCCAGCGCTGTCAGCCCGGACTTTATAGAAAAACCGCTATTGTTTATGACACCCATTTTCTATTCTGCTCCACTTGGATTTTCGCCCAAAAACCCCGGCCCGGTTGCGATTACAGGGGCCGTTTTGCTCGTTAAGCCATCTTGCTGATGGTCGTTTCGCCTAGTCTAGCGGAGATAATTGGGCAAGGGAAGAGTCCGGATGTGCAATTATTGGCCGACAAGCAAAGCCACTGGCTGGTTTTTGCCAATATCTGCGCGACAACCCTGAAGAATCCCAAATTCGACCTTTC
>JALSHK010000219.1 GCA_026982275.1 Paracoccaceae bacterium
GTGACCTGGTCAAATTCCGAAACATAGGTGCGAATGGCGAGGCGATCCACCGGCGGCGTGCCGATCAGGCTCAGCTCGCGCACGCCGGAAAGCGCCATTTGCAGGGTGCGCGGGATCGGGGTGGCGCTTAGCGTCAGCACATGCACCTCGGATTTCAGGGCTTTCAAGCGCTCTTTATGGGTGACACCGAATTTCTGCTCCTCGTCGATCACCACCATGCCGAGATTGGCAAAACGGATGTTTTTCGCCAGCAAAGCATGGGTGCCGATCACGATATCAACCTCGCCGCGCGCCAGCCCCTCGCGGGTGCGCGCCATTTCCTTGGTGCCGACAAAGCGCGACATTTGCCGCACCTGCACCGGCAGACCGCGAAAACGCTCGGCAAAGCTTTGGGCGTGCTGGCGCGCCAAGAGCGTGGTCGGGGCAATGATCGCCACCTGCACTCCCGACATCACTGCCACAAAGGCGGCGCGCATGGCGACCTCGGTTTTGCCAAAGCCGACATCGCCGCAAATCAGCCGGTCCATCGGCTGGCCGGAGGCCAGATCGGAGATCACATCGTCGATTGCATTCAGCTGATCGTCGGTTTCGCTATAGGGAAAGCGGGCGCAAAACTCTGCCCATAGCCCCTCGGGCGGGGTGAAAACCTTGCCCTTGCGCAGGGCGCGCTCGGCGGCGACACGGATAAGCTTATCGGCCATCTCGCGGATGCGCTCCTTCAGCTTGGCCTTTTTGGCCTGCCATGCGCCGCCGCCGAGGCGATCGAGCATGCCCTCTTCATGGCCATAGCGCGAGAGCAGCTCGATATTCTCTACCGGCAGATAAAGCTTTGATTTGCCCGCATATTCCAGCACGATGCATTCATGCGGCGCGCCCGCTGCGGTGATGGTTTCCAGCCCGTGATAGCGCGCCACCCCGTGATCGATATGCACCACCAGATCGCCCGGGGTGAGGGATTGCGCCTCGGTGAGATAATTCTCGGCCTTGCGGCGCTTGCGGGCGGGGCGGATCAGGCGGTCGCCAAGAATATCCTGCTCGGAAATCACGGCAAGATTGCCGGATTCAAGCGGGGCCTCAAAGCCCGCTTCCAGCCCCCAGATGGCAAGGCTCAGCGCGCCCTTGCCGCGATCCTGAAAGCTCGGGATATCCTTGAACCCCTCGATGCCGGCATCAGTGAGCAAGCTGCCAAAGCGCTCGCGCGAGCCTTCGGAATAGCTGGTCAGGATCACCTGCCCCTGTTTGCGTTTTGCTTTAATATGATCCGCCAGCACCCCGAAAAGGCTGGTATTTTCCTGCTGGCGCTCGGGGGCAAAGCTGCGTCCGGCGCGCCCGCCCATATCCACCACCCCCGGGCCGCTGGGCTGCGGGCCGCTGGCAAACTGGCGCACCACACGGCCTGCCAGCGCCGTATCAAATGCCTCTGGCGAGAGATAAAGCGCTTCGGGCGAGACCGGCTTATAAACCGTCGCCATATGGGATTTATCGCCAAGCGCGGCTTTGCGGGTGGCGTATTGCTCCTGCACGCTATCCCAGCGCGCGCCCGCTTGCGCCATCACCTGCTCGACCAGTACGACGGGTGCTGCGTCCAGATAGTCAAAAATCGTATCGAGATGCTCGTAAAAATAAGGCAACCAATGCTCCACCCCCTGATGCTTGCGCCCTTGCGAGACCGCCTCGTAGAGCGGATCATCGCGCCCCGCCGCGCCGAATTCGTGGCGATAGCTGGAGCGGAAGCGCTGGATGCTTTCAGCATCAAGGATCACCTCGGAGACCGGTGCCAGCTCGATACGCTTGATCTTTTCGATCGTGCGCTGGGTAGCGGCATCAAAGCGGCGGGCGGCGTCCAGCACATCGCCAAACAGATCAAGCCGGATCGGGCCGCTATCGCCGGGGGGGTAGATATCGATCAGGCCGCCGCGCACGGCATAATCGCCCGGCTCCATCACCGTGGGGGCGCGGGAAAAGCCGGCGCGCTCCAGATAGGCGTAAAGTTTTTCGATGTTGATCTGCTTACCGACATCGGCGGTGAAGGCCGATGCGGCCACCACCTCGCGGCTAGGCACCCTTTGCAGGGCGGCATTTACGGTCGTCAGCACCGCACAAGCGCCGCTCCAGCCATCGTGAAAAGACGCAAGGAAGGCCATGCGGCGCGCCGAAACATCGGCATTGGGCGAGATGCGGTCATAGGCGAGGCAATCCCATGCGGGAAATTCGAAAACCGGCAGATCGGGCTGGAAAAACCCAAGCGCCTCGCGCATGGCGGCAAGCTGGCGATCATCGCGCAGGATACACAGGACCGGACCCTTGGCGCGCGTGACCATATCGGCCAGAACCTTGGCGTCAAATCCCGCTGGCGTGCCGCCGGATTTTATCAGGCCTTTGGATAAAGCCCTGGTCATTGCAGATTGATTGGCGGTAACGCAAGCGGCGCGAAATAAAAGTTGATCACCGCATAGTGATAGATCGCTGCCATCGAGGCGATCACGATAGCAACAAGGCCGATGAATTGATTCCATAGCCTGCGATGCCGCAATGCCTTGCGCAATTCATCGCCCTGCAGCGCCTCCTCCTTGATGCGATATGCCAGCTTTACCGTAAAAACCGAGGTGCCCAGAAGCGGCGCGGCCAGCACAAAGATCGCCTGCGCCAGCTCGTAGCCCTGATAATAGCCCCAACCGCCGATCAGCGTCAGCATAAAGGCGATAAAGGCTATAAAATAAACGCCGCCGCGATCAAAATAATAGATCAGCCGGCGGGCGTTTATATGGGCTTGCAGATCACAATGCTCGACAAATTCGCCGCCTTTGCGGTCGGCCTGCCGGATGGCATCATAGGGCACGCCCAGCGTCCAGTGCGCGGTCATGGACCACGCAACGACGGT
>JALSHK010000220.1 GCA_026982275.1 Paracoccaceae bacterium
AGCCGTTGCGCGGTGCCAAAAGGGAAAGCGGTATTTGATATATCTGCATCGGTAGTTTCAGAAAGGATCAGCCGCGCTTTTGGTCCCATCAAGGCCAGCACGGCGCGTTCGCTGGTTACATCCGATAACTGGCAGGTTAGTCCTTCGGGGATATTGCGCGAGATCCAGTTATAATCCCGCGTGGCGGAGCCGGTGCCGGTGACGATATAAAATGCATGTTCCGATAGCCGCGTAACGGTTAGATCACACTCGATGCCGCCTCTATCATTCAGCATCTGGGTATAGATCAGCGATCCAGCCGGCCGATCCATATGATTGGCGCAGATCCAGCTCATTGCCTCCAGCGCGCCCTTGCCCTTTAGCATAAATTTGGCAAAGCTGCTTTGATCAAACAGCACGGCCCCCTCGCGGCAGGCCTGATGCTCGCGCGCCACATTGCCAAACCAGTTTTGCCGCTCAAAGCTATAGATATCCTGCGGCTTTTGCCCTTTGTCGGCAAACCAGTTTGGCCGCTCCCAGCCGAGCTTTTCGCCAAAGCAGGCCCCGTCGGCCTTTAGTGTTTCGTAAAGCGGGGATTTGCGATCTGGGCGGGCGCTATCCTGCTCCTCCTGCGGCCAGGCTATGGTATAATGCTTGCCGTAAGCCTCGATGGTGCGGGCGCGGAGCCGGCCTGTGTCGCGATGCGGCTGGCCAAAGCGGCGAATATCGGCAGACCACAGATCAAACGGAGGCGCGCCTTTATGCACCCATTCCGCCAGCGCCATGCCAGCGCCACCCCCTGCCGCGATGCCAAAGGCATTAAACCCCGCGCCGACAAAGAAATTTTGTAGTTCGGGGGCTTCGCCGATGATGAAATTGCCATCCGGCGTAAAGGCTTCCGGCCCGTTAGTCAGGGTTTTTATGCCCGTGGTTTCTAGCGCCGGAACGCGGCCCAGCGCCAGCTCCATCAGCGGCTCGAAATGGTCAAAATTGCTATCCAGCAGGGTGTAGTGAAAGTCCTTTGGAATGCCGTTAACCGCCCATGGAATCGGGTTGTTTTCATAGCCGCCCATTACCAGCCCGCCGACCTCCTCCTTATAATAGGTCAGGCGGTCAGGGTCGCGCAGGGTGGGCAGGTTTTTGGGCATACCTGCAATCGGCTCTGTCACCATATATTGATGCTGCATGCTGACCAGCGGCACATTTACACCAAAGCGAGCGGCAAATTCGCGGCTCCACTGCCCCGCGCATAGCACGATCTTTTCGCAGGCGATCCGGCCATGATTTGTGATCACAGCCTTGATCACCCCCTGCTCCAGCTCGATATCCAGCACTTTGGTATCTTCAAATATCTGGGCCCCCGCCATGCGCGCGCCCTTGGCCAGCGCCTGGGTGATATCGGAGGGGTTGGCCTGCCCGTCAGTTGGCATAAAGGCCGCGCCGATCACATCATCCACATTCATCAGCGGCCACAGATCTTGCGCTTCTTTTGGCGAAAGCAGTTCCATCTGCAAGCCAAAGGAGTGCGCGGTGGTGGCCTGGCGCTTTACCTCGGTCCAGCGCGCTTCAGTGCAGGCCAGACGCAAGCCGCCATTCATCTTCCAGCCGGTGCCCAGGCTGGTCTCGGCCTCCAGGCTTTTGTAAAGCTCCACCGAATAGCCCAAAAGCCGGGTGATATTGGCATTGGAGCGTAGCTGCCCCACCAGCCCTGCCGCATGAAAGGTGGTGCCCGAGGTGAGCTTTTTGCGCTCCAGCAGCGTTACCTCCGCCCCCGCCCTGGCAAGATGATAAGCGGTGGATGTGCCGATAATACCGCCGCCAATAACGATGATCCGGCTGGAAGAAGGCAAAGATTTCATAGGGTTATCCCTGTTTCAGGTTGGCGTGAGCCTGCTCGAAGCGCGCAATATTTTCGGCGGTATAGCTGGCGTAATCTATATCGAGACCGGAAATCAACTCGGATACCATGCTCCACATAACCTCGCGCATAAGGGAGGCGCATTTCATCGCGTTATAGCGCGCAAGCAAAGCCGCATCGGGCGGGGTTTGGAAATACAGCTCCAGCATGGCGGCCTCTTGCGCTTGGGAAAGCTGGTTATTTCCGGCCAGCCCGCCCAGATCGAATAGCGGCGAATTATAGCCGGCATAATCCCAGTCAATCAGCCATAGCCGCGCGCCATCATCCAGAATATTGGCCGCCATCATATCATTATGGCCAAAAACCGGCGTGATCGGGCCGATGGCTGCCTCAAGGCTTTCGGCGATCTTCAAATATTCCGGCATTTTTGTAGCGTAGGGCGAGCCGCGCTCAACCAGCGTGGCGGCATAATCGCGGATCACATGAAACACCCAGAACATAAGCGCCGGCCCGCGCAAATATTGCGGTATTTCCTGATGGCAGCGCCGCATCAGCTCCACCACGCGGGGCAGGTATTGCGGCTTGGCGATATCGCTTTCGCTCAAAGTGTGGCTGTGGATATAACGCATCACGCTCAGGCCGTTTTCGGCATATACCACCTCCGGAGATATCCCCGCTTCAAAGGCTGCACGGCTGGCCGCCAGCTCGTTAAAGCGCAAAACGTGATGGGCGGGAATATCCTCGCCCAGCCGCACCACAAAACTTTCGCAACCATCCTCCACCATAAAATTCAGGTTTGTCCGCCCGCCCGATAGCGGCGAAATGCTGATTCGATGCCGCCACAGAGGCAGGGCATTTATTCGCTCATGGGCCAGAATATGCATGTCTTGCCTTGTTTAACTCGGAATTAGGGTAATAAGCGTGATCAATTCTATGGGTGAAAATCGTGCATTTGACAGGGGGCAATGTCAAGTATTATGCTGGCTTGTATTGGTCGATGAGGGTTTTTGTGGTTTTTTTGTGGGTGGGGGGCGAAGTATG
>JALSHK010000221.1 GCA_026982275.1 Paracoccaceae bacterium
AAGCTGGATGGCTTGCGCAGACGGGCAGGGCAGGCGCGCGGCCAATCGCGCGATGTGGCAATAGAAACGATTGCCGAGCTGGACCGGTTCTATCAGGGCCGGCAGGATATGCGCTGGGGGCGCGCTACAATAAAGGCCAGACAGGCGGATATATTTGATGGTGATGCCCTGATTGATCTGGCCGAGATCAACCTGATGCTGCCGCTGGACAAGGCGGCGCGGCTGGAGATCGAAGCAGCAACGCGCAAGGTAGCGGCGGCAACCGCGCTGGTGCCGTTGGCTTTGGTGGATGTGCTGGTGGCGCTCTCAAGCAATATGGCGATGATCCGGCGAATAGCCCTGCTTTATGGCGGGCGCGCGGGGGGTATTGGATCCTGGCGATTGTTCAAGGGGGTAGCGGCGCATCTTCTGGCTACGGGAGCTATGGCTGTAGGGGAGGATATGGTCGGATCTCTGGTAGGCGGCAGCGCGATCTCCAGGATATCGCGGCGCTTTGGTGAAGGGGTGATTAATGGCACCCTGACGGCGCGGGTGGGGGTGGCTGCGATGGAAGTTTGCCGGCCCATGCCGTTTGTGAGGCTTGGGCGGCCAAGCGCAAGTGCGATTGTGCAATCCGCTTTGACCGGAATTTTCAAGCCCCGCTAGATGTCTCGGGCTTGTTTGCCAACTCCCAAGAGAAAAAACTGCCAGCCCGGTTTACTGGATTCTCGAAATATAAAATACATTATAAATAACAGCTTGTTATCTGTATGATATGGTTTTGAAAGCTAGAGTTTGATCAATATAATTCCGGCCAGAATCACAGTGGCTGCCAGCAATTTTCCGGCTTCGGCCCGCTCTCCCATCCAGAGCACACCAATAAGCACGGCAAATAGCACCGAGGTTTCTCGCAGCGCCGCTACCAGCGCAACCGGAGCAACGGTCATGGCCCAAACGGCGATCCAATACGTGACCAACGAGAGCGCGCCTGCAAAGCTGCCGAGCGCCCAGTTGCGCCGCGTGGCCTTGAAGCTTCGTGCGCCGCGCAGGGCCAATGTGGTGCTGCTGAAAACCAGGGCGTCAAATATAAACAGCCATGCGGTAAACTGGGTGGCATTGCCCGCTAAGCGCGCACCCATGCCATCCACTATCGAATAGCCGGCCGTGAAAAGGGCAGAGCCGAGGGCAAGGGGAATCAGAATTTTCGCTTCATCGTTTGAAAACACGCCGCGCGCCATCAGGATCACGCCTGATCCGATCAGGGCGATGCCTGCATATTCTTTATTTGCCAGCGTATCGGATAGCAGGAAAAACCCCGCAAGCACCACCAGCATCGGGGCCACACCGCGGGCAATCGGATAAACCCGGCTCAAATCTCCGTGCTTATAAGCCGCCGCCAAAAACATTTTATAGCCCGAATGCAGCACACCCGAAGCCAGCAGCCAGAGCCAAACCTCCCCCTTTGGCAAAGGCACGAACAGCGCCATCACAAGCCCCATCATGCCCTGCGAGAGGGTAAGCAGCAGCATCCCTTGAAACCGGTCACCGCCTGCGCGGATAACCGCGTTCCAGCTCGCGTGCAGTAGCGCGGCAAAGAGGACAGCAATAAAGACCGTGCTTTCCATTGGCACATCTGGTCACAGCGCAAAACCCTGCGCAAGCCCTATTTTATCGTTGCGGCGGGGCCTGGCTTCGGTATAAGCTGACCGTGCAGTCAGCTAATGGAGCCGTTATGTATGCGCAAGAGGTGAAATCAACCGGCAAGGGTGTGAAGCCCCGTGAGGAAATGAGCGCGCAGGAACGCGCCTTTCAGGACCGTATTGATGCGGGCGAAAAGATCGAGCCGAAGGACTGGATGCCGGAAGGCTACCGCAAAACCCTTATCCGCCAGATCAGCCAGCACGCCCATTCCGAGGTGGTGGGGCAATTGCCGGAGGGCAACTGGATCACCCGCGCGCCGACATTGGAGCGCAAGGCGATTTTGCTGGCCAAGGTGCAAGACGAGGCGGGGCATGGGCTGTATCTATATTCCGCCGCCGAAACGCTGGGGGTTTCGCGGGCGGATTTGATAGACGACCTGCTCTCGGGCAAGGCCAAGTATTCCTCTATTTTCAATTACCCCACGTTGAACTGGGCCGATATGGGCGCTGTTGGCTGGCTGGTGGACGGCGCGGCGATTGTTAATCAGGTCGCGCTTCAGCGCACATCTTACGGGCCATATTCGCGCGCCATGGTGCGCATCTGTAAGGAGGAAAGCTTTCACGCCCGCCAGGGCTTTGATATTATGATGAAAATGGTGGCAGGCACCGCGGCGCAAAAGGCCATGGCGCAGGATGCGCTTAATCGGCTCTGGTGGCCGGCCCTGATGATGTTTGGCCCGCCGGACGCGGATTCGGTGCATAGCGCGCAATCCATGGCATGGAAAATCAAGGTGATGACCAATGATGAAGGGCGGCAGAAATTTGTCGATCAGACCATCCCGCAAATCGAATATCTGGGGCTTGAGGTGCCCGATGGCACCGCCAGGCTCAACCCCGAAACCGGCCATTACAGCTTTAACGACCCCGATTGGGACGAGTTTTTCGAAGTGCTGAAAGGCAACGGACCCTGCAATGCGGATCGTTTGCGGGCGCGCAACAAAGCCCATGATGATGGCGCGTGGTTCCGCGAGGGGCTGATGGCACATGCCGAAAAACAACAAATTGCAGCGGAGTGATATAATGGCAAATGACTGGCCCCTTTGGGAAATATTTATTCGCGGCCAACACGGGCTGAGCCACCGGCATGTGGGCAGCCTGCATGCGCCCGATGCCGAAATGGCGGTGCTGAATGCGCGCGATGTCTATACGCGGCGCAATGAGGGGGTGAGCCTTTGGGTTGTGAAATCTGCCGATATTA
>JALSHK010000222.1 GCA_026982275.1 Paracoccaceae bacterium
AAAAACTCCGCGATGTGGTTGGCTGGGATACCCATCTCTTGCATGATGCCCACCACCGGCTCACCCCGATCGAAGCCGCACGCCTTGGGAAGGATCTGGAGCCTTACCGCTTGTTTTGGCTGGAAGATCCGGTGCCTGCGGAAAACCCGGAAAACTACAAGCTTATCCGCGAGCATACCACCACCCCGATAGCTTTGGGCGAGATTTTCAATACCATCTGGGATGCGCGGGAACTGATGGAGCAGCAACTGATCGATTATATCCGCACCACCTCGGTGCATGCGGGCGGCATTACTGGCTTGCGCCGAATCTTCGATTTTGCCGCCGTTTACAACATCCGCACGGCGTGCCACGGGCCCGGCGATGTTTCTCCCGTGGCTATGGGTGCCAATTTGCATGTTGATCTCTGGGCGCCAAATTTCGGGATTCAGGAGTTCTCCGGATACAGCGAGGCCACCCATGAGATGTTCCCGCATGCCTGGTCCCGCGACGGCGGGTATCTGCACCCTGGCGATGCGATTGGCCACGGGGTTGATATTGATGAAAAGCTGGCGGCGAAATACCCATATAAACGCGCCTATTTACCCGTAAACCGCCTCGAAGACGGCACGCTCTGGCATTGGTGAATCAAATGGGCACGGAAGATTTTTATATTGGCACCTATTCCAAAAAGCTTGGTGCGATGGAGGCCAATGGCGAAGGTATTTACCTGTGCGGATTAAATTTGGATACGGGGGCCTTTTCTCGCGCGGCCTGTGTGGCAACATGTGACAACCCTTCCTATTTGGCGTGGGGGCCAGACCGGTCGCATATTTATGCCACCAAAGAGGTGCTTGCGGCTGATTCTCCGGCGTTGTTGGCCTATACCCGCTCGGGAGATGGCACCCTGACAGCGCTTAACCAAGTGCCGGTAGACGGAGAATTGCCATGTCATTTAAGCGTTGACCCCAGCGGGCATTATTTGGCGTCTGCGCAGTATTTAAGCGGCAGCGCCACGCTTTTCCGGGTATTGGCAGATGGCAGCATTGGCGATTGTCTGGATATAATCCAGCATCAAGGCTCGGGGCCGGATGGGCGCCGGCAACAAGGGCCTCATGCCCATTTTGCCGGATTTTTGAAGTCTCCACCGGCACTGGCCGTGGTTGATCTTGGGCTGGATCGGGTTTTTGCCTATCCGTTTGATGCCAGCACCGGCAAGCTGGAGCGGTCTAATCCGGAGGTCGGGATCATTACCCCCGGCGCGGGGCCGCGACACATTGTGGCTACCTCTGGCGGAAACACCATTTATGTTTTTTCCGAGATGAGCGCCTGTATTTTCCAGTTTGAACGAGATGGAAAACACTGGCAGGAAAAAGCCGTAACCCAAGTGCTTGATGCGCCAAATGGCGGCGGGGCGGCCCTGCATCTTGTGGGCGATGGCCGGTATCTATATGTTTCCGAGCGGTCTGAATCCCGGATATTTGGTTTTTCCATAGAGGCGGAAACGGGGGGGTTGCGCGCCACAAACAGCGTTGCTTCCGGTGGAGATGGCCCGCGGGATTTCGGGATCTCCAAGGATGGCCGGTTTCTGGTGGTGGCCAATCAGCATTCAAACACGCTGACCAGCTTTTTTAGAGACCCCAAAAACGGGGCATTGCGCGATACCGGACATAAAATCGAGATCGGCAGCCCGGTATCGGTATTGTTTTAAAGGGTTTTCAAATCCTCGGGCAATAGCGCTTCTGGCAGGTTTTGCAAGCATACCGGGCGCAGCCAGCGTCGAATGGACAAGGTGCCGACCGAGGTATGGCCAAAATTGGTTGAGGCAGGATAGGGGCCGCCATGCACCATGGCATCCGCGACCTCAACCCCGGTTGGAAACCCGTTGGCCAGCACCCGCCCGGCTTTGCGTTGCAAAATTGGTAACAACATTCTGGCAAGGTCGTGATCTTCTGAAGACAAATGCAGGGTGCAGGTCAGCTGGCCTTTCAGGCCTTGGGCAATTTTCTGCATTTCCGCGATGTCTTTGGCAACAATAACCATACCCAACGGCCCAAACACCTCTTCGGCAAGCTCGGGGTTGGCGAGCCAATCCGCGCCGCTGGCCAGAAATAATTGCGGCGTTGCACGACGGGTTTCACCGTTTGTCGGGTTGCCCATTACCGCCTTCACACCCTTTTGCCCCGCAACCTGCGCACAGCCATCGCTAAAGGATTGGGCAATACCATCGGTTAGCATAAACTGGGTGTCCACTTGGGCCAATGCGGTTTTTGCGGCCATAATAAAGGAATCCGCTTCCGGGCTATCTACAACAATCGCAACGCCGGGATTGGTGCAAAATTGACCAGCCCCCATTGTCAGCGAAGCCGCCCAACCCGTAGCGATCTCCTCGCCGCGCCCAGACAGCGCAGCGGGAAGAATAAACATAGGGTTGATGCTCCCCAGCTCACCAAAAAACGGAATAGGCTCGGGCCGTGAAGCGCAAAGGTCAAACAGCGCCCGCCCACCGGCAAGCGAGCCGGTAAAACCAACCGCACAGATTAAAGGATGCTGCACCAGCCGCTGGCCGGTGGCACGGGTGCCGCCTTGAACCAGCGAAAATATCCCGGGAGGCAATGCGCAATATTTGATGGCCGCCTCGATCGCTTGTGCAACCAGCTCGCTGGTGCCGGGATGGGCGGAATGGCCTTTAACCACAACCGGACATCCAGCCGCCAAAGCCGAGGCGGTATCGCCGCCTGCCACAGAAAATGCCAACGGAAAATTTGACGCGCCAAACACCGCTACCGGGCCAACCGGATATTGCATCAGCCGCAAATCCGGGCGCGGCAGCGGGGCGCGTTCAGGCAAGGCAGGGTCGTGGCGCATGTCAAGATATTCGGGGGCTTCG
>JALSHK010000223.1 GCA_026982275.1 Paracoccaceae bacterium
GCCATACAAGCCTATAAGTTGTCGCAAAAATTTTACCGGCAATAAATTTTGCCCTTTCGATTCTTCTTCAAAAATGATCTGGGCCAAAACAGACCGGGTAATATCCTCGCCGGACTTCGCGTCTTTCACCACAAAATCCTGCCCCGCGCGCACCATTCCCGCCAAATCATCCAGCGTTACATAGCTTGATTTGGACGTATTATACAGCCGCCGGTTGGCGTATTTTTTTATCACAATCGGGTCATTTTCAGATGTAGGCATGTGAGCTTCCCTTTATTTCCGACAAGATTAGCGAGGTTTTTCGCAACTGCAATAAAAAACTCGCGCATGCACCATGAATGCACGACAATCCGGCAAATTCACAAGCTAGATGGAGCATACATGCCGTTGGCCACTACCTGAATTTAATATTGTTTGAACGACAACCCCCGCCAATGCATCTTGAATACTACCGGATCGGCCAGATCTTGCTATTATTATTTCAATATTTAACAAATTTTAGACTTATTATTTCTTTGCAAATATGCTGCAATGCACAAATACCGAATCAATCCCGTCTGGAGATCGAAATGACCGATATCGTAATTGCCTCAGCCGCACGCACTGCCGTAGGCAGCTTTCTGGGCGCTTTTGCCAAAACGCCCGCCCATATTCTGGGAGAAGCCGTGATCCGCGCTCTTGTCGCCCGCGCGGGCATTGATCCGCACGAGGTTTCCGAAACCATCCTCGGACAAGTGCTGACCGCGGGCCAAGGCCAAAATCCGGCACGGCAAGCGCATCTGAATGCCGGATTGGCCAAAGAGGCCTCGGCTTGGGGGATTAATCAGGTCTGTGGTTCGGGATTGCGGGCGGTCGCGCTCGGCGCGCAGCAAATCGCGCTCGGGGATGCAGAAATTGTGGTCGCTGGCGGGCAGGAAAGCATGAGCCTTTCGCCCCATATCGCCAATCTGCGCTTGGGCCAGAAAATGGGTGATTTGAACTTCACCGATAGCATGATCCGAGACGGATTATGGGATGCGTTTAACGATTATCATATGGGTATCACCGCCGAAAACGTGGCGGAAAAATGGGGCATTACCCGCGAAATGCAGGATGCATTTGCCGTTGCCTCGCAAAACAAGGCCGAAGCCGCGCAATTGGCGGGGCGCTTTGTCGATGAAATCGTGCCGGTCACGCTGAAATCGCGGCGCGGCGAAACCGTGGTTGATGCCGACGAATATATCCGCCACGGCGCAACGCTGGAAAACATGCAAAAACTGCGCCCTGCCTTTACCAAGGACGGCACGGTAACCGCAGCCAATGCATCCGGCCTGAATGATGGCGCGGCAGGTGTAATCTTGATGAGTGCCGCGAATGCCGAAAAGCGCGGCATCGAGCCTTTAGGCCGGATTGTAGCAAGCGCCACCGCAGGGCTGGACCCCGCCATCATGGGGGTCGGGCCGATACACGCCTCGAAAAAGGCGCTCGCCAAGGCAGGCTGGAAAGCCGAGGATCTGGATCTGGTGGAGGCCAACGAAGCCTTTGCAGCCCAGGCTTGCGCGGTCAACCAAGACATGGGCTGGGATCCGGAAGGGGTGAATGTGAATGGCGGGGCGATTGCAATCGGCCATCCGATCGGCGCCTCCGGTGCGCGCATTCTCAACACATTGCTGTTTGAAATGAAACGCCGCGATGCCAAAAAAGGGCTGGTAACGCTCTGTATTGGCGGCGGTATGGGCGTGGCTTTGTGCATTGCGCGCGATTAACAGGGAGATCAACATGACAAGAATTGCATTAGTAACCGGCGGCACCCGGGGTATCGGGGCGGCCATTGCCATTGCGCTGAAGGAAAGCGGGGCACAAGTGGCCGTCAGCTATGCCGGAAATGACGAGGCCGCCGCCGCCTTCACCGCAAAAACCGGCATCAAGGCCTATAAATGGTCGGTGGCAGATTATGATGAATGTGTGGCGGGCATTGCCAGGGTCGAGGCTGATCTCGGGCCGGTGGATATTCTGGTCAATAATGCCGGCATCACCCGCGACGGCATGTTTCACAAGCTCACGCGCGAGGCGTGGCAGGCGGTGATCGACACCAACCTGAACGGGGTTTTCAACATGACCCACCCGATATGGCCGGGCATGCGCAGCCGCAAATTTGGCCGTGTAATCAATATTTCCTCGATCAACGGCCAAAAGGGCCAGATGGGGCAGGTGAATTATTCCGCTTCCAAGGCCGGTGATCTGGGCTTCACCAAAGCGCTGGCGCAGGAAGGGGCCTTTGCGGGAATCACCGTTAACGCGATATGTCCGGGCTATATCGGCACTGAAATGGTGCGCGCGGTGCCTGAAAAGGTGCTGAACGAAAAAATCATTCCGCAAATTCCTGTGGGCAGGCTGGGCGAGCCTGAGGAAATTGCGCGCTGCGTAGTGTTTCTGGCCTCTGATGATGCGGGCTTTATCACCGGCTCCACCCTCACGGCCAATGGCGGGCAATTTGTGGTGTGACAATGGCGTGGCCCCGCGATATGAAGGCTGAAATATCTGCGAGGCCCCAATGAAAATCGGAATTTTGGAAACCGGACACCTGTCCGATACGCTTAAGGCCAAATATGGCCGCTATCCGGCATTTTTCGAGCGCCTCATCGGGCCGCATCTGCCCGAAGGCGAGTTTTTTACGGTCGCTATTGTTGATGGTGAAAGCGCCGATTCACCCGGGCAGGCCGATGGCTGGATCATCACCGGCTCGCGCAGCGCCGCCTATGAAGATGACCCATGGATCAAGCCGTTGGAAGCCTTTCTTCGAGACTGTCTCGATTCAAGCGTGCCGGTGGTCGGCATTTGCTTTGGCCATCAGATTTTGGCGCAGGCCATGG
>JALSHK010000224.1 GCA_026982275.1 Paracoccaceae bacterium
CAGAACCCCCCAAATCATGGCGAAGGTAAAGCCGCGGATTACATCGCCGCCCAGCACATAAAGCGCAATCAGGGCCAAAAGCGTGGTAAACGAAGTCATCACCGTGCGCGACAATGTTTCGTTGATCGACTGGTTCAGCACATCTTTGAGCGGCCTTTGCTTGAAGCGGCGCAAGTTTTCCCGCACCCGGTCAAACACCACCACGGTATCATTTAGCGAATATCCCACGATGGTTAGAATTGCCGCGATGATGGACAGGTTGAATTCGATCTGAAGCACAGCAAACACGCCGATGGTCAGCACCACATCATGCACCAGCGCCGCCACCGCCCCCAGAGAAAACTGCCATTCAAAGCGCAACCAGATATAAAACAGCACCGCAAAAACCGCCAGCACTACGGCCTCGATCCCAGCCACCACCAGCTCGCCCGAGACCTTCGCCCCGACACTGTCGGTCTGCAAAAAGCTGATGCCGTCAATTTCGCTGCTCAGGGCTGATTTCACTTCGAGGATAAGATCGTTTTGTGTCTCGGGATCTTCGGAATCCTGCTCCATGCGGATCATCACCGAATTGCGCTCGGTTGCCGTCAGTTCCGCGCCCGGGTCAACCACGGCTGTCACCGTAAAATCCCCCAGCTCCAGCCCGCTCAACACATCGCGATACACGCCGACCTCGACCGGCGCGGGGGTGGCCGTGCGAATCACGGTCCCGCCCTTGAAATCAATGCCGTAATTCAGGCCAAACATAAAAAAAGCCACCACGGAAAGCACGGCCATCAGCGCGGAAAACGCCAGGGCGATCGAGGTAAACCTGAAGAAATCGATCTTGGTTTCGCTCGGAACGAGTCTAAGTCTCATGGTTTTTCCTCACACTTCAATTTCTTTGGGGTTGCGGGCCTTCAACCACACAACGACCATAAGGCGCGTTACCCAGATAGCGGTAAATACAGAGGTGATAATGCCGAAACCCAGCGTAACCGCAAAGCCTTTTACCGGCCCCGACCCCATCATAAACAGAATTACCGCAGCGATCAGCGTGGTTACATTGGCATCCACAATGGCGGAAACAGCTTTTTCATAGCCGATCTCGATCGCGCGTGCCGGCCCTTTGGCGCGGCGCAGCTCTTCGCGTATTCGCTCGAAAATCAGCACATTGGCATCTACGGCCATGCCCAGCGTCAGCACAATTCCCGCAATTCCGGGCAAGGTCAGCGTTGCGCCGATCACGCCCAGAAGCGCGAACAGCAAGACAATATTGAAGATCAGTGCAATATTGGCAAACAGCCCGAACAAACCATAGGAGAGAACCATAAACACCAGCACGCCGGCAAAGGCGACCATCGCCGCGATTTTGCCCGCCGCAATACTGTCAGCCCCCAATTCCGGCCCGATCGTGCGCCGCTCCAGCACCTTGATGCCGGTAGGCAAAGCCCCCGCCCGCAGCAGAATCGCCAGCTGCGTGCTTTCCTCGATCGAAAACCGGCCGGTAATAATACCCGAGCCACCCAGAATCGCGGTCTGGATGCGCGGCGCGGAAATCACCTCGCCATCCAGCACAATCGCGAACAGCTCGCCCACATTGGCGCTGGTATGGGCACCAAACAGCCGTGCCCCGGTGGGATTGAAGCGGAAACTCACTGCCGGACTGCCGTTCTGGTCAAACGCCGTCTGGGCATCCACCAGCATATCTCCGCCCACAACCGCAGCGGATTTGATCACATAGTAACCTTCGCCCTCATTCACCGAAGGCACAATTTCGTTATTCAGCCCCGGGGCCTCGTCAGGGTTGGCCACCTGTCGCACCACCTCGTTAAAGGTCAGCTTGGCGGTTCGCCCGATCAGGGTCAGCAACTCCTCGGCCGAACCGAGCCCGGGCACCTGAATCAATATCCGGTCCGCCCCTTGCCGCTGGATGGTCGGTTCACGCGTGCCGGCCTCGTCCACCCGGCGGCGGATAATCTCCAGACTTTGCAGCATGGTGCGATCATCGGTAGCGATGCGCTCGGCCTCCGACAGGGTAATGACAATCTCGTCGCCATCCGCCCGCACCTCGAAATCCCGCGCACCCGCACCGGTGAGCGATACCACAGGGCGGGTCAGGGTATTTACCGCCTCGATTGCCTGCGGCATGGCCTCGGCATTGCCGATGCGCACCCGCAATTCGTTCTCGCCGCCCGGCTGGCGCCGCACCGTGCCGACCGCATCCTTTTGCTCGCGCAAAACAGAGCGCACTTCGGGCCACATGCTATCCAGCCGGTCCTGATAAACATCGCCTACATTAACCTCGACCAACACATGCGCACCCCCGCGAAGATCCAGCCCCAGATTCACCAGATCGGTTGGTAAAAAGCCCGGCCAGCTATCGCGGGCCGCCGCCAGCTCCGGCGTTTCGGGTTGCCCCGCCGCCAAGGCAGCCACAGCATCGCTGTGCTGCTCGACCTTGCTATAAAAAGCATTTGGCAGCGCAAAAAACAGACCCAGCAGGCAGATCGACCAGATAAGGGCTTGCTTCCAAAGGGGGAAATGCAGCATTTCAGGTGTCCTTAAAACATAACGCGCCCGAAGCGGGCGCGCAAAAACTATTCGCTAGGCTCGGTTTTGTTCATCACAGCGGCAATCGTGTGGCGCAATACCCGGATCTTTACCCCATCCGCAATTTCGACTTCAATTTCACCGCTATCGTCTTTTACCTTGTAAACCTTGCCGATAATGCCACCCTGGGTCACAACCTGATCACCGCGGCGCAACGCCGCCACCATCGCCTTGTGCTCTTTAACCTTTTTTTGCTGCGGACGGATCATCAAGAAATACATGATCGCGAAGATCAGGATAATTGGCA
>JALSHK010000225.1 GCA_026982275.1 Paracoccaceae bacterium
CGCAAGGCACAAATTGCGCCTCCAGAGGCGGTAAATTGCCGGGGTTGCATCCTGCTGGTGGAAGACGAGGCGCCGGTGCGCTCTTTTGCGGCGCGGGCTCTTAAAATGCGGGGATATCAGGTAGATGAGGCGGATTGCGGTGAAAGCGCGCTCGAGATGGTCTCCCGTAACGGGGGTAAATACGATCTTTATATTTCCGATATCATAATGCCCGGAATGGACGGTCCAACATGGGTAAAAGATGCGCTAGTGACCTATCCGGACACGCAGGTCATATTCATGTCCGGTTATGCCGAGGATGTGTTCGAGGATGGAAAGCCGGATATAGAAAATGCGGGCTTTTTGCAAAAACCGTTTTCCCTTTCGGAGCTTAGCGAAAATGTCCAGCAGCTTCTGCTGGTCAGGCGCTGATGAATGGAGAGGTCAATCAAGGCGCTGCCATTGCCGAAGAGATGGCTCATATTCCCTCCAGAATAAAGCTTGGTGAATCTTTATCTTTTGTAAATATATTTGAATGAAGATCGAGATAGCTAAAGTTTTAATTGAAATGTTCACGTTTTGTATGTAGGAACATTAATAGAACGTTTCGTTCATTGCCCAGTCGGGTCGAATATGGAATAAAGGGGTAGAGCATGGCAGATACACTTTTGGATTTAGGTAGCAAACGCAATATGGACAAGAATAAAGCCCTCGAATCAGCATTGAGCCAGATCGAACGCAATTTTGGTAAAGGTTCTATAATGAAGCTCGGGCAAAATAGCCCGGTGACGGATATTGAATCGGTTTCCACCGGCTCGATCGGGCTGGATATTGCGCTTGGGATTGGCGGCCTGCCGCGCGGACGGATTATAGAGATTTACGGGCCGGAAAGCTCCGGCAAAACCACGCTTACCCTGCATGTGATTGCAGAAATGCAAAAGCTTGGCGGGGTTTGCGCCTTTGTCGATGCCGAGCACGCGCTGGATCCGAAATACGCCAAAAATCTTGGTGTCGATCTGGACGAGTTGCTGATCTCCCAGCCCGATGCAGGCGAGCAAGCTCTGGAAATCACCGAAACGCTGGTGCGCTCCGGTGCGGTTTCGGTGGTGGTGGTGGATTCCGTGGCTGCGCTCACCCCGAAAGCCGAGCTGGAAGGCGATATGGGCGATTATCAGATGGGCGCGCAGGCGCGGCTGATGTCTCAAGCCATGCGCAAATTGACCAGCGCGATTAGCCGCTCGAATTGTATGGTGATTTTCATCAACCAGATCCGGATGAAAATCGGGGTCATGTTCGGCTCGCCCGAAACCACATCCGGGGGCAATGCGCTCAAGTTTTATGCTTCCGTGCGCCTTGATATCCGCCGGATCGGCTCGCTCAAAGACCGGGATGAAGTGGTGGGCAATGCTACGCGGGTCAAGGTGGTGAAAAACAAGGTAGCGCCGCCGTTCAAGCAGGTCGAATTTGACATCATGTTTGGCGAAGGTATTTCCAAAACCGGTGAAATTCTCGATATGGGGGTCAAGCTCGGGCTGGTTGGCAAGGCCGGATCGTGGTTTTCCTATGGCGACGAGCGCATCGGGCAGGGGCGGGAAAATTCCAAGACCTTCCTGAAAGAGCATCCCGAAATCGCTTACGAGATCGAGGATAAAATCCGCGCCTCGCATGGGCTGGATTTTGACGGCTCCGAAAACGAAGTGCTGGAAGAATGAGATCGGGCGGCCATTGCGCCGCCCTTTTTTTACCCGCCCTGTGGACAGCCATGCCGCTTCGATATAGAGGTTTTTGAACAACTCATCGAAGGTTAGAGGTTCTCATGGCCAGCGTTAACGACATCCGCAACACGTTTTTGAATTCTTTTAAAGCCAATGGCCATGAAGCGGTGGAAAGCTCGCCCCTGGTGCCGCGCAATGATCCGTCGCTCATGTTCACCAATGCGGGCATGGTGCAATTCAAAAACGTTTTCACCGGCCTTGAAAAGCGCGATTACAGCCGCGCCACCACCAGCCAGAAATGTGTGCGCGCCGGTGGCAAGCATAATGACCTTGATAATGTCGGCTATACCGCGCGGCACCTGACATTTTTCGAGATGCTCGGCAATTTCAGCTTTGGCGATTATTTCAAGGAAGACGCGATCCCCTATGCATGGGATCTGCTGACCAAGGATTTCGGCATTGATAAATCCAAGCTCCTCGTTACGGTTTACCATACCGATGACGAGGCCGCCGATATCTGGAAAAAGCATGCAGGCCTTTCGGATGACCGCATTATCCGCATCGCGACGGATGATAATTTCTGGTCGATGGGCGCCACCGGCCCCTGCGGTCCCTGCACCGAGATTTTCTACGATCATGGCGACCATATCTGGGGCGGCCCGCCCGGCTCGCCCGAGGAAGATGGCGACCGGTTTATCGAGATCTGGAATCTCGTTTTCATGCAATATGACCAGCAGGAAGATGGCACGCGGCTAAATTTGCCCAAGCCCAGCATCGATACCGGCATGGGGTTGGAGCGCATCAGCTCGCTCTTGCAAGGCTCCAACGATGTCTATGATACCGACCTGATGCGCAGCCTGATCGAGGCCTCGGCCCATGCCACCAATTCCGAGCCGGACGGCAATGGCAATGTGCATCACCGTGTGATTGCCGACCATCTGCGCTCCACGTCTTTTCTGATCGCCGAAGGGGTGCTGCCCGGCAATGAGGGCCGCGGCTATGTGCTGCGCCGGATCATGCGCCGCGCTATGCGCCACGCGCATTTGCTGGGGGCGAAAGATCCGGTGATGCACCGGCTTGTGCCCGAGCTGGTGGCGCAAATGGGGCAGGCTTTTCCAGAGCTTGGCCGCGCGCAATCC
>JALSHK010000226.1 GCA_026982275.1 Paracoccaceae bacterium
TCCACCCGTCAGCACAAAATCCCCGAGCGATACCTCCTCAACCCTGCGCGCTTCAAGCACGCGCTCATCCACCCCCTCAAACCGGCCACAGAGCAGCGTGATCCCTTTCGATTGACTAAACCGTTGCGCCATAGCCTGGGTGAACGGCTTGCCGCGTGGCGAAAGATAGATCACCGGCCAATCCGCCCGATCAGCCCCCTTATCGGCAAAATCGATCGCGCGGGCCACCACATCGGCGCGCAACACCATGCCCGCCCCACCACCGGCTGGCGTGTCGTCAACATTGCGGTGTTTTCCACGGGCAAACATGCGGATATCAATCGGCTCCAGGCACCAAAGCCCCTCATGCAATGCCCGCCCGGTAAGCGATTGCCCCAGCACACCGGGAAACATTTCGGGGTAAAGTGTCAGCACCTTTGCCTTCCATGCGCCCGCGATATCGGGGCTGTCTTGCAAAAGCTCGCGGGGTTTTCGTGTGGCCCCGATCGACAATCGACCGTGGGATCTGGCTGAAGGGGTTCGCATGGGATGCACTCTTTGCAATGGCCGTTATGCCTTCTATAGCGCCATATTCCATAACAAGCCACCTTGACAGAATGGCGATGCAAAACCCGGGCCGACTTCCCTTGAAAGCCCATATCCCGCCCCCTCTGATGCAGCGTATACTACATCGATTGAATAGGCTGAACCTGTATTCAAGTTGACAACACAACGAATCGACAATAGCTTTTTGTTGCTATAACAACACGTATTTAGCCCAGAAAAAACTGAAAAAACCAACAATGGGGATCAAAATGAAAAATCTTGTAGCGGCCTTGAGCGCCGTGAGTGCAATCGGGCTGGCCGCTGCCAGCCCGGCCTTGGCGGATCATACGGTCAAAGTGGGCGTGATCGCGCCATTTTCCGGACCATTTGCCATTTGGGGCAAGCAATTCCAGGAAGCTGTAGAGGTCTATGTTGCCCAGAATGGCGAAATGGCAGGCGATCACACGGTTGAATTTGTTTACAAGGATTCCGGCGGTCCCAACCCGAGCGGCACCAAGGCGCTGGCACAAGAGTTGATTATCCGTGACGGCGTTGACTATCTCGGCGGCTTTGTATTCACCCCGAATGCGCTAGCCGTAGCCCCCCTGATAGAAGAGGCACAAATTCCCACAGTGCTGTTTAACGCCGCCACATCGATCATTGTGGAAAAATCGGATTATTTTGTGCGCACCTCGTTCAGCCTGTGGCAGGTTTCGGTGCCGATGGCGGAATGGGCCTATGAGCAGGGCATCCGGACCGCCGTTATTTCGGTCACGGATTACGGGCCTGGCAATGATGCCGAAACCGCCTTCAAAACCGCATTCGAGGCCCTTGGTGGCACCGTGCTGGATACCATCAAAATGCCACTCGCCACTACCGACTTTGCGCCATTCATGCAGCGGATCAAGGATCAGTCTCCGGATGCTGTATTTGGATTCTTGCCAGCCGGCCCGCCAAGCTTTGCCTATATCAAAGCCTATAATGAAAACGGGCTGCGCGATGCCGGGATCGAATTTCTGGGCACGGGCGAAATGGATGAAACCACGCTGGAAGCCATCGGCGATGCCGCTATCGGCATCACCACGGCATATCACTATTCCGGTGCGCACCCTTCAGAAATGAATCAGGCGTTTACCAGCAAAATCGACGAGATGTTCCCGGGTTCGGTGACCAATCTGGCATCGGTGGGAGCCTATGACGGCGCTCATATTCTTTACCAGATGATCGCCACCGCTGGCTCTGATCGCACTGAAGCCGTGGATGTGGTTCGGGGCTTGGAATGGGAAAGCCCGCGCGGGCCTGTCTCGCTGGACCCTGTCACCCGCCACATCACCCAGAATGTATACATTCGCCGGGTGGCGCGGGATCAGAACGGTCGCCTTGTCAATCAGGAATTCGACGTGATCGAATCTGTGCCGGATCTTGGTCTGGTAGATAACTAAGCCCGAATGCGGGCCGGGGCACAGGCTCCGGTCCGCGAATTTCCCCAATAGTTTTGGAGATAAAACGTGTCCGTTTTTTCCGGCATTCTTATTGACGGCTTTTCCTATGGCATGATCCTGTTCATGATCTCGGTTGGCCTGTCCATTACCATGGGGCTGATGCGGGTGATCAACCTGGCCCATGGCGGATTTGCCCTCATTGGCGGCGCTGCGGCGCATTGGCTAACCACAGATCTTGGGATGCACTACTATCTGGCGGTGCCGCTGGCCGTGCTGGTCACAACCGTTTTTGCGATGGCAATGGAGCGGGTGTTCTATAGAAAGATATATGGCTTCACCGAGCTACAACAGGTTCTGGCCACCATCGGCATCACATTCCTGATGATTGCCAGCATAAATTTTCTGCTTGGCTCCACCATTTTACCAATCAAAATTCCGGAGGCCTTCAGCGCCTCTATCGATCTGGGTTTTCGCACTCTGCCCGGACACCGGCTTGTCGTGATCCTTATGGGCCTGGTGGTCGCTGCGGCACTGTTTTTATTGCTGGAGCGCACCCGCTTTGGCATCCAGCTTCGCGCAGCGGTGGATCACCGGAATATGGCGGCCGCCCTTGGGGTCAACACCTCGCGAATTTATGCCATAGCCTTTGGCCTGGGGGCCGGGCTGGCGGCGCTAGGCGGTATTTTGGGGGCGGAGCTACTGCCGATCGAAGCCTATTATCCGCTGCGCTATATGGTGCTTTTTCTGGCCGTAGTCGCCGTGGGCGGTATGGGCAGCATTGCCGGTTCGTTTTTTGCCGCCCTCGGGCTGGGCATTATCGACACCACCGCGCGCTATATCGCACCCGAATACGGCACCAT
>JALSHK010000227.1 GCA_026982275.1 Paracoccaceae bacterium
GGCTTTGCGCAAAACCAGACAGGGGGTATGATGCAACGCTTCCACATAACTCCCTAATAACACAAATGAATTCAGGCTGATAAGCGGAATGCCAAGGGCGAATCCCAGCCCGTTGGCGAAGGCTACGGCGGAGCGGGTGGCCCCCAAGCGGCCCGGACCGATATCAATGATAATCCCGTCCAGCGCGGCCATTTCAAGGCCGGTATGATCGAGGGCATCCTGCAGGGCTTTAGCATAATCGGGCCGCGCGAAGGGCGTGAATTCCTGCTCGAAGACCAGCCCGCCATCCCAGAGCGCGATGGTTGGCTGGCCCGAAGAGGATTGCAAAAAAAGCTTCATGGCGCACCCTTGTGGAAGTGCGAGAGGATGGCGGGCAGGGTGGCTTGCGCCGCTATGCCGCTGGCGGAGACGGTGGCGATGCGCGCGCCCGATTGATCCGCCATTTGCAGATCCAGCTGGAAGGTTTCGTCAAATTCATCCGCCAGCTTTGCCCCCCATTCGATCAGGGAAATGCGGGTTTCCAGTTCGTCTTCCAGCGCCAGATCATAGAATTCCGCCACGGATTCAATTCGGTAGGCATCCATGTGCAATACAAGCGGGCGGGCGGAATTGTAAAGATTAACCAGGGTGTAGGTCGGGCTGCTCACCGTATCGGTTGCGCCAAGCGCGGCCACAAAGGCGCGGGTGAAGGTGGTTTTGCCGGCCGCCAGCCCGCCTGTGAGCAGCAATACATCCCCCGCGCCCAGATGCGCGGCAAAGGCGGCGGCCAAGCGCGCGGTATCGGCCTCGGATTCCAGCGGGAAAGTGGCAGCGGGCAGAGGAAGGGAGACAGGTGAATCAGGCAAGGTTTCAGGCCGGGCTAGGAGTTTGGCCTGTCTTTTCATACCCCGCGCGCTTCGTCAATACGAGGGCGGACAGGCGAGTTGAGTGGTCACCATACACCCTGGGAAAAAAACGATAAAATTTTCGAGATGCGGCATTTTGTTGGGTGAAATCCGAATTCGTCTGGTTTATAGAGTTCTTACCGTATTTCTCCGGAGACCCGTTTATGGATTATACCGCACAGCTGGACGCTGCGCTACAGGCGCTACACGAAGAGGACCGCTATCGGGTTTTTATGGATATTGTTCGGCAGCGGGGGCAATTCCCGCGCGCGAAATGGAAGCGCCCTGATGGCGAAGTGCAGGATATTGCGGTGTGGTGCGGCAATGATTACCTCGGCATGGGGCAAAATCCGGTGGTGCTGGATGCGATGCACGAAGCGCTGGAAGTGGCCGGCGCCGGCTCGGGCGGGACGCGCAATATTTCAGGCACCACCAGCTATCATAATGCGCTGGAATCCGAGATCGCGGATTTGCACCAGAAGGAAGATGCGCTGGTATTCACCTCGGCCTATATCGCCAATGATGCCACGCTTTCGGTGCTGCCCAGGCTTTTCCCGGGCTTGGTGATTTTTTCCGACGAGCTGAACCATGCCAGCATGATCGAGGGCTTGCGGCGCGGCAAGGGCGAAAAGCATATCTGGCGGCATAATGATGTGGCGCATCTGCGCGAGCTGCTGGAGGCGGCCGATCCGGCCGCGCCCAAGCTGATCGCCTTTGAATCTGTTTATTCGATGGACGGGGATTTCGGGCCGCTGCAAGAGGTGGTCGAGCTGGCCGAGGAATTCGGCGCGCTCACCTATCTGGACGAGGTGCATGCGGTTGGCATGTATGGCCCGCGCGGTGGCGGGGTGTCCGAGCAGCTGGGGCTGACCGGGCGGATTGACATTATTAACGGCACGCTGGGCAAGGCTTATGGCGTGATGGGGGGCTATATTGCCGCCTCGACCAAAATGGTGGATGCGGTGCGTTCTTATGCGCCCGGGTTTATTTTCACCACCTCTTTGCCGCCTGCGGTATTGGCGGGGGCTACAGCGTCTATCCGCTATCTAAAAGAGCATTCCGAGCTGCGCGACCAGCAGCAAGAAGCGGCCAAGCAGCTGAAATTACGGCTAAAAGCCATGGGGCTGCCGGTTATGGATAGCCCTAGCCATATTGTTCCGGTGCATGTGGGCAACCCCGGAAAATGCAAGATGCTGTCGGATTCCCTGCTCGATGATTTCGGCATTTATGTGCAGCCGATCAATTTTCCTACCGTGCCGCGCGGCACCGAGCGGCTGCGCTTCACCCCTTCGCCGGTGCATGATGGCGGCATGATGGACGAGCTGGTGCATGCGCTGGATAATCTGTGGAAACATTGCGAATTGTCCCGCAAGCCGGTGGCCTGCTGAAACTAGGCGTTTTCTCGCTTAAGCTGCTGGACATGTTGAAATAAATTCCATATTAAACTTATCCTAAGTGTTACTATCGGATTAAGACTTCGGTAAGGAGTGATTCGTAAAGCATTTGTCGCAATGCAGACACAAGGGCAGGCCAGTGACGTTCGCTGAAACAAACACCGAAAACCTACAGGGGTTCGACTCGTTCGAGCCGCGCCTTGGCGACGAATTGCGCGGCGAGCGCGCCACGCTCGGAAAATCGCTGCTGGATGTGCAGCGCGATCTGCGGATCAAGGCCTCCTATATTGCCGCGATCGAGAATTGTGATCTTTCTGTCTTTGAAAATACCGGCTTTCTGGCGGGCTATGTTCGCTCTTATGCGCGCTATCTGGAGCTGGACCCCGAAGCTACCTACGCGCGGTTTTGTGCGGAATCCAATTTCAAGGGGGCGCATGCGGATCTGGGCCGCCATCGCGAGGGGGCGGAAAAAACCCGGATTTCGGCAATCAGTGCCTCGGCGGTAAATGATTTCAACCCGATTTTCGGCAATCAGCTGGCTG
>JALSHK010000228.1 GCA_026982275.1 Paracoccaceae bacterium
GCACCAAGAGCCACTGCACAATGCGGGTGGCACACAATTTAAGGAGAAGGCGGATGGCAACTGGCACCGTCAAATGGTTTAACGGAACCAAAGGTTATGGCTTCATCGCCCCGGATGATGGCGGCAAGGATGTGTTTGTTCACATTTCGGCCGTTGAGCGCGCGGGTCTGCAAGGCCTGCAAGACAACCAGAAAGTGACATATGAGCTGGAAGAGGGCCGCAATGGCCGCGAAGCCGCTTCGGATCTGTCACTGAACGACTAAGCGGGAAACCGCATCACAAGCTTGGGGTGGCCGCGGAGAAATCCGGCGGCCATTTCTGTTTTCAAGAGGCCGATTGATAGCGGGTTGAAGCCCGGCCTAGGGTAGATCGAAGCGGTAGGTTTTTGCCGTCCAGCCATCTGTATTATCACGGGCGCGGATGGTGACGCTCGTTATCCCCTCGGGGATTTCCACCCCGCCCAGCGAACGGGTAAAGGGCTGCTCCTCCACATGGGGATGCACCAGGACCCGCATACCAAGGCGGCTGCCATCGGGCGCAAGCACCTCCCAGCCATCGGCGTAATGGTCCCGGCCGGTATCGCCATGGCGCAGGGTCACGTCAAACCGCCACAAGCTGCCGCTCTGGCTGGCCTCTACATTTACGATTTCCACATCGCTGGCCATGGCCACCCCGGCGAAAAGAGTTGTAATCAGCGCTAAAAGAGCTTTCATAAGAACCTCCTGCCGCTACCCTGCGCCCAAAATAGCGAGGCATCAAGTGCCAACACCCTTTGATAACAGCTTTGTCAGCCTGCCAAAATCCTTCTATATGCGGCAGGATCCGGTGCCGGTGGCCGCGCCCGCGTTGATAAAATTCAACCACGATCTGGCGGCTGAAACCGGTGTGCAAGCCCTCGATTTTCCGCTGGAGGTGCTGGCGGGCAATACGGTGCCTGAAGGGGCTGCGCCGCTGGCCGCCGCTTATGCGGGGCATCAATTCGGCAATTTTGTGCCGCAGCTCGGCGATGGCCGCGCCGTGCTTCTGGGCGAGGTGGTTGGCCCCGATGGCCTGCGCCGCGATATCCAGCTCAAAGGCGCGGGGCGCACGTTTTTCTCGCGGGGGGGCGACGGGCGCGCGGCGATCGGGCCGGTATTGCGCGAATATCTGGTGAGCGAAGCCATGCACGCGCTGGGCGTGCCCACCACCCGCGCGCTGGCCGCGATCACCACCGGAGAGACCGTGCGCCGCGAAACCCCGCTGCCCGGTGCGATCCTCACCCGCGTAGCCAAAAGCCATCTGCGGGTGGGCAGCTTTCAATTCCATTATGCCCGCCAAGACAAAGCCGCGCTGGAAACGCTGACAGAATATGCCCGCGCCCGCCATTATCCCGAGGCCAAAACCCCGCTGGAATTTCTGGATGCGGTGGTGGCGGCACAGGCCGGGCTGGTGGCGAAATGGATGGGGCTTGGCTTTATCCACGGGGTGATGAACACCGATAATTGCTCGATCGCAGGCGAAACCATTGATTACGGCCCTTGTGCCTTTATGGACAGTTACCACCCCGAAACCGTGTTCAGCTCGATCGACCGCAAGGGCCGCTATGCCTATGCCAACCAGCCCAAAATCGCGCAGTGGAATCTGGCGCAACTGGCGCAAACGCTGGTGCCGCTGGTGGGGGAGGTGGAGCGGCTGGAAGCCAGCCTGCACCGGTTTGATGATCTATATGCTGCCGAATTCACCCGTATTTTTACCGCCAAGCTGGCGCTGGCCAAGCCCGATACGGATTTCATCGTGGCAACCCTGAAAATGATGGCCGACGAGGGGGTTGATTTCACCCTGTTTTTCCGCCGGCTGGCCTATGGGCAGGATATTTCCGACCTGTTTACCACCCCGCCCACCGCCAAAACATGGCACGGGGAATGGGAAAAGCGCCGCCTGCCCGATGCCGGTATGAAGGCGGTAAATCCGGTATTCATCCCGCGCAACCACCAGATCGAGGCGGCGCTAAAAGCCGCCGGACAGGGTGATTTTGCCCCGTTTGAAACCCTGCATGCGGTGCTGGCCACACCCTTTTCCGAGAAGCCAGAACATGCTGAATTTGAAAATCCTCCCAATGAGGACGAGCGTGTATTGGCTACATTTTGCGGCACATAAAGCGCTGTGATATAATCGCGCAGGATAACCGGCTTTTAATTCGGCCCTCAAAAGGCTATGCACCCCCTGCTTAACCCCTAATTTGGAGAAATCACATGGGTTACCGAATCGTTGTTGTGGGTGCCACCGGAAATGTGGGCCGCGAAATGCTGAATATTCTTGACGAGCGGGAATTCCCGATTGACGAGATCGCCGTGCTGGCCTCGCGCCGCTCGCTGGGCACCGAGGTTTCCTTTGGCGAGCGCACCCTTAAGACCGACGATCTGGATACCTTTGATTTCACCGGCTGGGATATGGCGCTGTTTGCCGTTGGCTCCGAAGCCACAGCAAAATACGCGCCCGTCGCGGCGGCGGCAGGCTGTGTGGTGATCGACAATTCCTCGCTCTATCGCTATACTCCCGATATCCCGCTGATCGTGCCGGAGGTGAACCCCGACGATATCGGGATGTATAAAAACAAAAACATTATCGCCAATCCCAATTGCTCGACCGCGCAAATGGTGGTGGCGCTCAAGCCCCTGCATGATCGCGCCACGATCAAGCGGGTTGTGGTTTCCACCTATCAGTCGGTTTCGGGCGGTGGCAAGGATGCGATGGACGAATTATGGATGCAAACCAAGGGCATGTATGTGCCGGGCCAGGAGCGAGACCCCAAGATCTTCACCAAGCAGATCGCCTTCAATG
>JALSHK010000229.1 GCA_026982275.1 Paracoccaceae bacterium
GGGCCACGCCGGCACCATATGCGGGGTCTGCCTTGCTGAAATGGCCGATCTGGCGACGGACAATATCCTCGGGCACCCCTTGCATTTCAGCCGCTATGGTATCCATCAGCCGCCCGCGCTCATCCTCGGGCATCAGGCGAAACAGATCACCGGCCTGTCCATAATCATCATTCCCCTCGCGGTGATCATAGCGGTCTGCCGCACCGGAAATCGCTAGCGGCGGCTCTTTTACTGCGGGGTTTTCTACCGGTCCGTCAAAGCTGTTCGGCTCATAGTTTACCGCACCCCCGCCATTCTGATCAAACCGCATAGCCCCGTCACGCTGGTAGTTATGCACCGGGCAGCGCGCCGCATTTACCGGCAGATGCTGATGGTTGGCCCCCACGCGATACCGCTGCGCATCCCCATAGGACAATACCCGCATCTGCAACACCTTGTCAGGGCTGTGCCCAATGCCCGGCACAATATTGGCCGGCGTAAATGACGCCTGCTCCACCTCGGCAAAATAGTTCTCGGGGTTGCGGTTCAGCTCCATCACACCAAGATCTATCAGCGGAAATTCTCCATGCGGCCACACCTTGGTGAGGTCAAACGGATTATAGCTGGTGGTTTGGGCCTCGACCTCGGTCATGATCTGCACCTTCAGTTTCCAGCGCGGGAAATCCCCTGCTTCAATCGAATCATACAGGTCCCGCTGGTGGCTCTCGCGGTCGGCCGCAATGATCGAACCGGTTTCGGCATTGTTCTGGATACCCTGCTCTGTTTTGAAGTGGAACTTCACCCAGAAGCGCTCGCCCGCATCGTTGATCAGGCTATAGGTATGCGAGCCATAACCGTTCATATGCCGATAGGATTTCGGCTGGCCACGATCCGACATAAGAATGGTCACCTGATGCAGGCTTTCGGGCGAATGTGACCAGAAATCCCATTGCATGGTGGAAGATCGCAAATTGCTGCGCGGATCGCGCTTCTGGCTATGGATGAAATCCATGAATTTGTAGGGATCGCGGATGAAAAACACCGGCGTATTATTGCCGACAAGATCAAAATTACCCTCACCGGTGTAAAACTTGACCGAAAACCCGCGCACATCACGCTCGGCATCCGCCGCGCCTTTCTCTCCGGCTACCGTGGAAAAGCGGATAAACAGGTCGGTCTCCGCGCCGGGCTGAAACAACCCCGCCTTGGTGTATTTGCTGATATCGCCATTGATTTTCAGCGTGCCATAGGCGCCGGATCCTTTGGCATGCACTACCCGCTCGGGTATACGCTCACGGTTAAAATGGGCGTGTTTCTCAAACAGCTGCCAGTCTTGCGCCAATAGCGGCCCGCGCGGACCAGCGGTAAGGCTGTTTTGGTTATCAGCGACAGGCGCGCCGTTATTTGTGGTCATCACAGGGCATTTGGACATATTCTTTCCTCCATTGAGTTGATGAACCTAAGCTAACGGACGGCTTGCAATAAGTAAAATATATTGATACTATCACATCGATAAGGGATGCTTATGAATATTCGAGACCTCAAATACGTTGTGGCCCTGAAAGACCACCTGCATTTCGGCCGCGCCGCAAGGGCGTGCCATGTGAGCCAACCCGCACTGAGCGGCCAGGTCGCCAAGCTGGAGGCCCGCCTTGGGACAGCACTGTTCGAGCGCAGCAAAAAGGCCGTGCGCATTACGCCGGTTGGGGCAAAAATCGCGGAAAGGGCCGAGGCGATGCTGCTGATCGCCAAAGAAATCGAGGCGCTGGCCCAGGCCGCCACAGATCCGCTTTCCGGCCCGTTTCGCCTTGGCATGATCGCCACCATCGGCCCTTACCTCACCCCGCGCATATTAGGTGAAGTGCACCGCATTATGCCCAGCCTGAACCTCTCTCTGGTGGAGGGCATGACCCATGATCTGGAGGCCAAGCTAGAGGCGGGCCAGCTTGATGCCATCGTGCAAGCCACCCTGCCCCGCAACCCCGCTTTGGCGCAACAACCGCTTTACGAGGAGCCGTTTCTCCTCGCTCTCCCCATAGGGCACCCGCTGGCAAGCCAAGCCGGCATCCGGCTTTCCGACATCCCTGAATCCGAGCTGCTATTGCTGGCCGATGGCCATTGCCTGCGCGACCAGGTGCTGGGAGCCTGCGCGGCCAATGCCGCCTCTGTGAACACCCGTGAAACCAGCCTGGAAACCCTGCTGGCACTGGTGGCGGCCGGAGATGGCATAACCCTGCTGCCCGCAATGGCGGCGCGCGAGGGCGAGCTGGTGCTCAAGCCCGTGGCAGGCGCAGGCGCGGCGCGGCAGGTTTGCCTTGTGCACCGCAAAAGCTTCCCGCGCCCCGAAACCCTGTCAGCCTTGGGCGCAATTATAAAAACGGCAGGTCATGGCTGAACTTCCAGAGCTTGTGCAGCACCTTGGTGTGATCTCCGATCGGGGCAGCAAATACGCGGTGAGCGGGGGGCGGGTGCGTTCTCAAGCGGAGATAAAAGCGTTCCTGAAGCGGCTGAAGCGCACCAAAAAATTTGCCAAAGCCACGCATAACACATGGGCCGCACGGCTGGGGGATGGCACCGAGACCAAAAACGACGATGGCGAAGGCGGTGCGGGCATGATCATACTGCAGATGATGGCGCGCGAAGGCATGAGTGATGCGATTATCGTGGTTACCCGCTGGTATGGCGGCACCCATTTGGGGGGGGATCGCTTTCGCCACGTCAAAACCTCTGTTCAGCATTTGTTCGATCAGTTAGACTAGGCAAAAAGGATTCTCGATGCTTGACCTGCTTATGGCCATACAAAACTTTGCCAACACAGCAAAAACCCGCGAGGCCATG
>JALSHK010000230.1 GCA_026982275.1 Paracoccaceae bacterium
CATTTTTCAGTGCTGAGTTTATCCTTGGTCAGCAGCTTCCTGACCTCGGTATCGAGAATTTCCGCCGCCGTGCCGGGGATGGAACCAAGGCCGCACTCCTTGAGGTCCTGAATGAAATCGGCGTAAGACATTTTGCGCTTGGCCGCGCCATACCATATTTCGAAGGGTGAAAAGGCGTGGATATCCATATCGGGCATATCGGCCTTAATCGCGCGCACAATATCGCGGTAATAGGTGCCGGGCATTTTGGGGTGGATGCCGCCCTGAATGCAGACCTCGGTGGCCCCGCGGCTGGCCGCCTCGCGCGTGCGCTCGACGATAGTATCAAGCGTCAGCCACTCCGCGCCCTCGTCCTCGCGCCGCTTGGCAAAGCCGCAAAAGGTGCAGCCCATATAGCAGATATTGGTGAAGTTGATGTTGCGGTTGACCACAAAGCCCACGCGGTCGCCATTCACCTTGCGGCGCAACCCGTCGGCCACCTCGCAAATCGCCTTCAGGTCGGTCCCCTTCGCGCCGTAAAGCACCGTGGCTTCGGCTTGGGAAAGCTCAAAGCCCTCGGCTACGCGATCAAGGATTTGCTTCACCTGGCTCATGGCGCGGCTCCAAGGCATTGAACGCGGGCAAGGCCGTCAGCGCGGGCCATATCGGCAAGGCGGGCGGTCAGGGCGGGGTCGAGGAAGCGGTCGGAATGCTTCAGGAAATCAGGGTAGATCGTCAGGCGCTCTTGCAGGGTGAGGCCGGCTTTGGCGGTGGCTTTGGCCAGCGCGTCGATCTGGGGCCACGGGTGGTCGGGGTTTATGAAATCAACGGTCACGGGGGAAATACCGCCCCAGTCATTCATCCCCGCTTGCAGATATTCCCCATGGCGGGCCGAGAGATTCGGCGGCGCTTGCAGGCTGATTTCAGGGGCCAGCATCAGGCGCGCCACGGCCAGCGTGCGCAGCATATCCTCAAGGCCCGGCTCGGGGTGGTTTTCCATGCCGATTCCGGGCTTTTGCTGGAAATTCTGGATGATGACTTCCTGAATATGGCCATGGCGGGCATGGGCGGCATTGATGGCGGCAAGGCTTTCCACCCGCTCGGCCCATGTTTCGCCAATGCCGATCAGCAGCCCCGTGGTGAAAGGCACGCCGCGCTCGCCCGCGCGCTCCAGCGTGCGAAGGCGCTGCACGGGGGTTTTGTCGGGGCAGGCAAAATGCGGCATGCCCTTGCGGGTCAGGCGGCGCGAGACCGTCTCCAGCATCATGCCCATCGAGGCCGATACCGGCTTGAGCATATCTATTTCATCATCGGTCAGCGTGCCGGCATTCACATGCGGCAGAAGGGTGGTTTCCCGCAATACCAGCGCGCACATGGCGCGGAGGTATTCGTTGGTGGTGGCATAACCCAGCTTTTCCAGCGCCGAAGCCGCCTCGGGGTAGCGCAGCTCCGGGCGCTCGCCGAGGCTGAAAAGCAGCTCCTTGCAGCCCGCCGCCTCGCCCTGCCGCGCCGTGGCCAGAACCTGATCCGGTGTCATGTAATTCGCCGCCGGATCATCGGGGGTTTTGACAAAGCTGCAATAGGTGCAGGTATCGCGGCACATATTGGTGAGCGGCACAAACACCTTGCGCGAATAGGTGATGCTATGGCCCCAATGGGCATTACGCCGCTTTACAGCCTGCGCCATAAGCGCCAAAAGGTCTTTACCGGTGGTGGTGCCAAGGGGGAGGGCCTCGGCGATTTTCAGGGGCTGGTCCATCATGGGGCAAATTTTTGACCAATCGGTCCAGTTTGTCAAGCATTCTGTGTGGATAAATCAGCCCTTTACCCCGCAATTCCATGCTGTAAAACTCGGTCCATGATAACCAGAACCCACCAAAAGGGAGATGCCCCTTCCGAGGCGGTCTATTCCGATTGCGAGCGATACCGCTATGCCCTGACCCGCATCTGGCAGCCTTCGGGCCGCAAGGTGCTGTTTTTGATGCTCAACCCCAGCACGGCCACCGAGGTGCAGAATGATCCGACCGTGGAACGCTGCGAGCGCCGCGCCCGCACGCTCGGCTTCGGGGCCTTTCGGGTGTGCAATATCTTTGCCTATCGGGCCACCGATCCTCGCGATATGCGGGCGGTCAGGGATCCCGTTGGCCCCGCCAATGATGCCGCCATCCTGGAGGCGATCAACTGGGCCGACGAGGTGGTGGCGGGCTGGGGCAACCATGGCGACCATCTGGCGCGGGGCGCCGCGGTTAAAGCTCTGCTCAAAGGGCAGTCCAAATCGGCAAAACATCTTGGCCTGACCAAATCCGGTCATCCAAAACACCCGCTTTATATCGCATATAAAACCCGACCGGAGGCTTGGTGGTGACAAGAAGAATAGCAATAATAACCGGCGGCAGCCGCGGCATCGGCGCCGCTACCGCCAGGCTCGCTGCCAAGGCGGGGTATGATATCTGCATCAGCTATATCGCCAACGGGGCCGCAGCCGACAAGGTGTTGCGCGCCTGCGAATCACAAGGGGCGCGGGCGATCGGGGTGCAGGGGGATGTTGCCAATGAAAGCGATGTGGAGGCACTGTTCGCGGCCTGTGATGCGGCCCTCGGCCCTGTCGATCTTCTGGTCAACAATGCCGGAATCGTTGGCGAAACCTCCCGGGTTGACGCCCTTCCGGCTTCCGCGCTGGAGCGGATTTATCGAGTGAATGTATTTGGCTCGTTTTACTGCGCCCAGCAAGCGGTGCGGCGTATGTCCACCAAGCACGGGGGCGTTGGCGGCAATATCGTTAATCTTTCCTCCATCGCGGCCACCATCGGCAGCGCGGGGG
>JALSHK010000231.1 GCA_026982275.1 Paracoccaceae bacterium
TGCCGTTTACGGTATCCAGCACATCGCTATCGGATTCCCGCCTGGCGGCAAGAAAGGTAGCAAAATCCGCATCAAAACCGGCATCACAGGTGGATAAAATAACAGGCATAAGGCACTCCGTATTGGTTGCCGGTTTTGTATCCGGCTTCCGAAACTATCACAAGCGTATTGAAGCTGGCTTTTGCCGGAGCCTTATCCCGCATGGGGTAAGGCTCCGGGATTAATCCTGCATTACTGGTCAAGGAAGCTGCGCAGCTTCCGGCTCCTTGACGGATGTTTCAACTTGCGCAGTGCCTTGGCTTCGATCTGCCGAATACGCTCGCGGGTTACGCTGAATTGCTGGCCGACTTCCTCAAGCGTGTGGTCGGTGTTTACCCCGATGCCGAAACGCATCCGAAGCACCCGCTCTTCGCGCGGGGTAAGGCTGGCCAGCACCCGCGTCGTCGTCTCTTTCAGGTTGCCCTGAATGGCGCTGTCCAGCGGCAGCACGGCGTTTTTATCCTCGATGAAATCCCCGAGCTGGCTGTCTTCCTCATCGCCGATCGGGGTTTCCAGGCTAATCGGCTCCTTGGCGATTTTCATTACCTTGCGAACCTTCTCCAGCGGCATTTGCAGCTTGGCGGACAGCTCTTCCGGTGTTGGCTCGCGGCCGATTTCGTGCAGCATCTGGCGGCCCGTGCGCACCAGCTTGTTGATGGTCTCGATCATATGCACCGGAATGCGGATGGTGCGAGCCTGATCGGCAATGCTTCGGGTGATCGCCTGGCGGATCCACCATGTGGCGTAGGTGCTGAATTTATAGCCGCGGCGGTATTCGAACTTATCCACGGCCTTCATCAGGCCGATATTGCCTTCCTGAATAAGATCAAGGAATTGCAGGCCGCGATTGGTGTATTTCTTGGCAATCGAAATCACCAGGCGAAGATTGGCCTCCACCATTTCTTTCTTGGCGGCGCGGGCTTCTTTCTCGCCCTTTTGCACCTGCTGCACGATGCGGCGGAATTCCGAGATATCCACCCCGATATAGCCACCGATTTCCGCCATTTCCTCGCGCAATTCGCCGACCTTCTCGCCGTGCTTTTCCATCATGGTATCCCAGCCACGGGTGGTTTTGGCGCTCACACGCTCCAGCCAGTTCGGGTCCAGCTCGCTATCTTTATATTCGTCGATGAATTCGCGGCGATTGATGCGCGCACTATCGGCGATTTTCACCATTGCGCTATCGACGGTTTTGATCTTGCCGTTGATGCCGTATATCTGGTCGATCAGCGCCTCGATGCGGTTATTATGCAGGTGCAGCGCATTTACCAGCGTTACAATCTCGGAGCGCAAGCGCTGGTATTCCAGCTCTTGCCCGGAAGAAAATGTCTCGCCGTCAGACAGCGTGGCGTCCATACGGCTATCCTGCATTGCCGCCAGTTTTTCATAATCCTCGGCAATCTGGCTCAGGGATTCCAGCACACGGGGCTTGAGCGCGGCCTCCATAGCGGCAAGGGAAAGGTTTGCGGCTTCGTCCTCGTCATCATCATCCTCGTCATCATCGGTGGAGGCTGTGGCCTCTGTCGTTTTTTCTGCGGCTTCTTCTGCTTTACCGGTCGTTACGGGCTTTGCGGTCTGGTCTTCTTCCTCGTCATCCCCCATAGCTTGGCCAAAAGTGGTTTCAAGGTCGATCACATCGCGCATCATCACCTCTTCGGCCAGCAGCTCGTCGCGCCAGATGGTGATGGCCTGAAAGGTCAGCGGGCTTTCGCAAAGCCCGGCGATCATGGTGTTGCGGCCAGCCTCGATGCGCTTGGCAATGGCGATTTCGCCTTCGCGCGAGAGCAGCTCCACCGTGCCCATTTCGCGCAGATACATCCGCACAGGATCATCGGTGCGGTCCAGCGTTTCGGTGGTGGCCGAGGCGGTTACCAGCTCGCGGGAGGTGGTGGCGCCGATCTCCTCGGCTTCGGAATTATCCTCTTCTTCCTCGTCATCATCATCGCCTTCGGTAATGTTGATGCCCATTTCGGAAAGCATCGCCATAATATCTTCGATCTGCTCAGAGGAGACCTGATCGGCGGGCATGAATTCATTCAGCTCGTCATAGGTGATATAGCCACGCTCTTTGGCCTGCGCGATCATCTTGCGCACGGCGGTCTGGCTCATATCAAGCAAGGGGCCGGGGAGATCTTTGGGCTTTGAGGAACTGTCTTTGGCGGCCATGGAAATCTCCGTTCTGGTCAAATTACGCACGAGGCGAATCGTTGTTGCGAATCTGGGGTGCGATTCGATGATTCGCAAGGGGGGAAGGGGGTTTATTTTAGGGTTTATCGCGGATCAGGGCGAATCATGTGGTGCGCGGCGGGCTTGTCATAGCTTTCCATCCAGATAATCCTGCAATCTTTGCGAAAGATGGCTTTCATCGCCGTCATCCTCGCCATCGCTAAAGGCTTCGCTTTCCACCTGATGCTTGGCGGCGCGGGCTTGCTCCAGCCGCCATGTCAGGCCTTCATCGGGGTTGGCGTTCACTTCGGTTTCGGCATCACTGGTTTCTTCCAGAATGCCGATAATGGCAAATTGCCGGTTTATATCCGCAGATATCGCCCGCTCGGCCATTTCTTTCTGGGCATTCGGGCGCAGATGCGGATTGCTCGCCACCTGCCGGATTGATAGCAGCTTGTCCAGCACGTCATATCCGAGGCGCAGCGATAGCGCCTCGGGCAGGTTTTGGCCTTCGGGCAGCAGGGCGACTAATCCATGGCCGATCTGGCGCAGATCGGGGCATAGATAGGGCAGGCGCTCCAG
>JALSHK010000232.1 GCA_026982275.1 Paracoccaceae bacterium
ACGGGCGGGCGGCGCTGTCATAGCCGTCATAGGGGTTTTGGCCATAGCTGCGGCTAAAACCCTCCGGCTCGACCATAATCAGCCCTTCGGGATTGCGGGTATTGAATGTTGCCAGAGGTTCGGTCCAGCTCACCACTTTTGTCAGCTTTTTGCCGGTATATTCGCCGACAATCGCCTCGCCGCCAAATTGCTGCCACCAGCTTTCCGTTTCGCGGTCAAACATGATCAGGTTGGAGTTTCGCAGCTTGCCGCTCACGCCAAAGGTCAGCAGCCGGCCATCCACCCGACGGTCAAAAACGATCTCGGAATTGCAGAGCGGACAATAGGTGACAGCTAAGGGAAGGCCGCCGATCTCGTCATTTACAATTTCATGCCATGTAAGATAGCGCAGCGGATAGGCGCGGGGGGCCTCGCCTTCGATCTCCAGCGTCACAACCGGCTCGTTTAGCGGGATGTCAATCGCCTCTATTGTGGTGAATTCCGCGCTATTCAGGGCCGGAATACCATCTTTGGGCGGGCCACCGGAGAGGATTTCGATAAATTCAACGCTGGATTTGCTGAAATCGGTAAGCGGCCATTCGTATTGCCAAAAGGCGACTTGGGAAATGGCGGGTGTGGCGGCAAGAGCTGCCGCAGCCACGGCGATGGTTTTTAGCATTTTGGCCCCTTTTCAAAACGATATTGAAAGCATGGGCCAAAATGAAAATTTTATCCAGCCCGTCTCACGGGCTTGTGACGCAGCTTTACCCGGGCGCGCCGTCAGCCTTGATATAGGCGCGCAGGATATAATCGGGGTTTTCCTGCACCACCTGACCGGAAACCGGACGTTTGATGGCATTCACCACATCCATGCCCTCGATCACCCGGCCAATCACGGTATAATTTCCATCCAGCGAAGGATAGCGCGCAAACATGATGAAAAACTGCGAATTGGCGGAATCAGGCCGGTTGGATCGCGCCATGCCCACAATGCCGGGCGCATAGGCCAGATCGGAAAACTCTGCCGGAATATCGGGCAGCTCGGAGCCGCCCATACCGGCGCGGCTTGGATCATAGCCCTCGGCCTTGCCAAATTGCACATCGCCGGTTTGCGCCATGAAGCCATCGATCACGCGATGAAACGCCACGCCATCATAGGCCCCTTCGCGGGCCAGGGCTTTGATCTGCGCCGCATGCAGCGGGGCCACATCGGGGCGAAGCAGGATTTCAACCGTGCCATTGGCCTCGCCTGCAATATCCAGCACCAACACGTTTTCGGGATCAAAATCCTGTGCCAGCCCGGGGCCGGCAAAGGCGAGGCTGGCCAGCGCCAACCCTTGCAAAAATACCCGCCGGATCATAGGTCTGCCGCCACTTTAACCGATATCATCCGGCCCGGTGCTGCCGGTGGCTCGCCTTTTGGAATGGCGTCTACATGCTCCATACCCTCGATCACGCGACCATAAACCGTATATTGACCATTCAGGAAGTGGCCATCGGCCAGCATGATGAAAAACTGCGAATTGGCGGAATCAGGGCTTTGGCTGCGCGCCGCACCCAAAACGCCGCGATCAAATGGCAGCTTGGAAAATTCGGCCTTCAGATTTGGCTTGTCAGAGCCGCCGGTGCCAGCCATACGAAGGTTGAAATTATCTTCCATATCGCCATTGGCCACATCACCGGTTTGCGCCATGAAGCCGTCAATCACACGGTGGAAGGTCACGTTGTCATATTCGCCAGCGCGCGCCAGCTCTTTCATGCGCTCCACATGGCCCGGGGCCACATCGGGCAGAAGCTCGATGACAACATTGCCGCCCTCGACTTCAATGATAACGGTGTTTTCAGGGTCTTTGATATCAGCCATTTTGCTCTCCTGTCTGGCGTTTGCGCTAAGGTAATGGCTGCAAGGTGAAAGGAAAACCCCTGTTTGGATAAATCTTTGTGCTGCCGCCCTCTTGCCCCGCTGATCGCGATACCAATGAGAGGTGGTCGCGGAAATTCGGACCAGTTGTTAAGATGAATCGCCCTATGACAAGGACGATAGGAAATGACGAAGAGAAAACGGTATTCGAGCGAATTTAAGGCGCGTGTGGCTCTGAAGGAGATCCGCGAGGAGCTGACGCTGGCGGAGCTGTCGAAGAAGCACGGGGTGCATCCCAACATGATTAGCGGCTGGAAACGTGCTGCGATCCGCCGGCTGGCAGGGTATGCTTGCATGCCGAGAAGCGAGAATATGGCTGATGGGTTTGGCCGTGATGATGGCGGGACGGCCAAAGAGGCTGCTGCCTAGATCAATAAGCTGCATTCCAAAATTGGCCAGCTGGTTGCTTCTCGGGGTATAAACACCCCTGCAAGCCGACGGTGGAACGGGATTTATTAGCGAGCGCCTCGGTTTAATTGCTCGGAACACGAGGCAAAAACGGTGAGCCGGGATCGGAATTTGAGCGTGCGGCGACAGTGCAGGCTGCTTTCGCTGGTGCGCTCGGGGTTTTATTATAGTCCCAAGGATGAAAGTGCCGAGAACCTGAAATTCATGGAGGTCATTGACAAGCAATTTCTCGACACGCCGCGGTATAGATCGCGGCAGATGGCCCACCACATGCAGCGTCATGGCCATAAATGTGGCCGCCACCGTGTGCGTCGTTTGATGCGATTGATGCGGCGGATACCGGTCTATCAGATGCCAAATACCAGAAAAAGCACCCGCAGCACAAGATTTACCCATATCTATTGCGCGGGCTGAAGATCGACCGCCCCAACCAAGTCCTCCTCTCGGGCACCCACAGCATATTGACGTC
>JALSHK010000233.1 GCA_026982275.1 Paracoccaceae bacterium
GGGTGGGCGGGGCCTGGATGATGGTTTCAGACTTGCGCGCCGCCAGCTTTTCCAGCTTTTGGTCCAGCGGCATGGCCTCAAGGCCTATTTCACGCCGGAACACCATATAGCGGCAGTCCACCCGCGTTTCCTTGCCCATCAGGCCGGATTTCTCCTCGACGGCAAAGCTCTCCTGCCGTGAAAATTCCCAGCCCGCTTTGGCCTCGGCGTTCATCAACTCGGTCAGCGCATGGGCCATGCGCTCGGGCATGGTCTTGCGGCCCTTGGCCTTTTTGGCGGGGGCGGGCACGGGGAGGAGCTTGTATTCAAACATAAAAGGCCTTTGGGTCAAATGTGATTCTGGCTATCATAGGGCAAAGGCAGGGGCGGGTTCAATCACTTAGGGCTTTGAGGATGTAGTCCCGCAGGGCTATGGCTGTGACGCTAATATGGGCCATTTGCATAGATTTAGACTCGGATATGGCTTTGTCTACAAAAGTGAGAGCGGCCTTCAAATCCGTGCGGGGGCTTTTTGTATTTGGGTTCATGGCATAAATACACCTTACAATCGCATATTTAAGTTGAAAACCCGCACGCAAATCGTCATGTTGAATTTCGCCTAAAACCTTGTCATTTTTTGTTATTGCATCATCTAATTTCTTTTTTTTGGATTTTTGGGTGTAATTTCCTTCTAGAGCATCCATCAATAAAAGTAGGAAATTGGCATAAGCCCATAAATTTGATTGTTTGGTTGTTTTCAATATGGGCATTATTTCTCTAATTATCGACTTTGGGGTAGAAAACAATGGCTCGCTAATACTTACAATACAGCTATTAGCTATCATTTGCAGGAAGAGGGCAATGGTTTTCCCCAACTGTGCTTGCGCCCAAAGAACAGGTCGTTGTTTTTTTGATAAAGCATTGGCTGCATTTTCAAATGGCCTAAGTATCATATTTGCTTGCTCAATAGTAATTTCGCCACCTGAATAGCCCGCCTGAACAAGCCTACATTTTCCCAAGCCAATTTGAGATTGAACCCATTGAATTGATCCACGCTTTGCTGAAAAATGATCTGATACTTTTTTGTGGGCATCTATCGATTGTTCAATAGTAATATCAAATTTATCGGGGCTTGAAATCAATGCAATAGCTGACATAGTATTTGCAAGGTTAGTTTGGGCGGCAGCCCAGTTCTCGGGGGCACTTTCCGCGGAGATCAATTGTAGCGCATCACTGCTAGCATCTTTTGCGCCTTCTAACAGAAGTAATCTAATATTGTTTTGGTGCAGTTCCGATTCAAGTAGGAGGGAGTGTGCCAAATTTATTTTTATTGTTGCTGCCCAGGAAATACCTTCATTATTGAATCCAAACACTTCCCATGCCGCAGATGCCGCAGATTTGCTTTTTGTAAGCAGATTTTGTTTAGCTTCACCTTTTGAAACAGATGCTTGGTTTCCATAAATCATAGAAAGGCATGATTGTATAATAGCCCAGTCTACTTTATGTTTTTCTTTTATATATATTCGTAGTGCATTTCTGCATGCAGTCTTGGCTTCTTTTAGTATATCTAGTCGAGCCGCACCTATAAAATCTGAGGATTTAAAGCATAACGCTGCCGCTATATTTATATTTATGCTGCCCCATAATTTTGGCTCAGATTTTTGCGTGAGGGGGGATAGCGCATCCTTCAGCATTTTTACAGTGAGAGCCATGGCGTCCCCTCCATGAATCCTTCCATAAGTAAAAAGAATTTCTGATTTAGTATTTCGGAAAATACACGGTAACAGCGGGTTAATGCTCCTAAAGCTGTCTGCGGCGGCGGAGAGGATTTGGAACGCGGCCTCGGGATCGCCTTCAATCAGCAAGGCGCTGGCGTCAATTTCCACCAGTTGGGCGTCTTGCTCCAAAGCTTCCAAAAGCTTTGCATCGCGCAGCACCACGCGGGCATCGCGCACCATTTTGCGCACGGCTTGGGTGTCGCCTTGCTTCAGCTTTGCCTGTGCCTCTGCAATAGCATTGCTCAACAGTGGGTACTGGCTTTGCATCTGTGCCAACTGTTGCTCCAGCGCCTCAATCTCCTGCGCGCGGAAGGAAAGGTTTTGCAAAATGGTGGCGGGGGTGTCGCCTGCTTTCACCACAACCTTGAACTGGGTCGCAACGGCGTGCAGTTGCTCAAGAGTCAGCCCTTCGGGAACATGGCCTGCAAGGATCTGTTTCAATAGGTCATGTGTCTGTTCGTTTTGAGAGATGATCTCTGTGGTGTCCGCCTTTATCTCGTCCAGCTGTTCAAGCTGCACATTGGCCACATGGGCGGCTTTGATCAGCAACTCCTGCGTCAGCGCTTGGTGGAAGCTTTCATCTTGCCGACAGGCCCCCAGCCCCGCATGAAGGGCGGTTTCGAGAATTTGGCGCACGGCTGATTCGCCCCTGTCCAGCGTGAGCGGGGTAAGGAGGTGCTGCACCACTTCGCCCTCGAAATTGCCCGATTGCGCCGCCGCGAGCAGTGTTTCTTTGCTTAGGCTCAGGGGGGAATCCGCGTCTTTGAGCAGGCTTAGTGCGCGGCTCAGGGTCTCGGGCGGGAATTCCGGCTGGCCCTTGAGCGCCTTGATAATAGCCTTTTGTGCCTTTTCACTGGCCTTTTTCGCGCACCCGTCTTTGAGGTGTAAACCTATCGCAGCCATCTCAACAAGGGGAAGGGCAACAGGGGCCAAGCTGGCCGCAGCCACGGGGGAAGCCAAGGCGACCGCCCCAACGCAGGCCGCGCCAATTTGAGTGGTGAGTTCTTGTGTGAGCGCCATAACTCCCCCTTGCATCTATAGATAGGTGCGGGGGTGCGGGTGGTCAATTCTATTTGGCGCTGTAGGGTGGGGTTTACCCCACCGATGGTGCGTGGGGGACCACGCACCCACCGTTACCCCAGCTTTTTGCGCACGATCTCGTTGACGACCTTGGGGTTGGCCTTGCCGCCGGTGGCTTTCATGATCTGGCCCACAAACCAGCCTGCCAGTTTGGGGTTGGCTTTGGCTTTTTCCACCTGCGCGGGGTTGGTGGCCATGATCTCATCCATCGCGGCCTCAATCGCGCCGGTATCGCTGACCTGCTTCATGCCCCGCGCCTCAACAATCTCGGCAGGGTCGCCGCCCTCGGCCCAGATAATCTCGAACAGTTCTTTACCGATTTTGCCAGAGATATCGCCTTTAGCGATCAGGTCAATAATGCCGCCGAGCTGGCTGGCTGAAATGGGGGAGGTTTCCACCGTATGGTCCTCTTTATTCAGCCGCCCGAATAGCTCGTTTATCACCCAGTTCGCGGCCTGCTTGCCATCACGGCCCTTGGCCACGGCCTCGAAATATTCGGCATTGGCCACGTCTGCCGTCAGCACGCCCGCGTCATATTCTGTCATCCCGAAATCGGCTACAAAGCGGGCTTTTTTGGCATCGGGCAGCTCGGGGAGGTTGGCTTTGATCTCATCAACCCAGCTTTGCTCGATCTCTAGCGGCAGCAGGTCAGGGCAGGGGAAATAGCGGTAGTCATGCGCCTCTTCCTTGCTGCGCATGGGCCGCGTTTCGCCTTTTACATTATCATAAAGCCGCGTCTCTTGGTCAATGCTGCCACCGTCTTCCAGAATGGCGATCTGACGGCGGGCTTCGACATCAATCGCCTGCTGGATAAAGCGCATCGAGTTCATGTTTTTGATCTCGCAGCGGGTGCCAAGATGCTTGAAATCGCCGCTCTCGCGGAAGCGCTCATAGTCGCCAACACGGCAGACGGAGACGTTCACGTCAGCCCGCATAGAGCCTTCCTGCATGTTGCCATCACAGGTGCCAAGGTAGCGCACGATCTGGCGGATTTTGCGGACATATTCGGCCGCCTCCTCTGGCCCGCGAATGTCAGGGAAGCTGACGATTTCCATCAGGCCAACGCCGGTGCGGTTGAGGTCCACGAAGCTCATTTCCGGGTCCATATCATGCACCGATTTGCCGGCGTCTTGCTCGATATGAATGCGCTCGACGCGGACCTTACGGGCCACGCCCGGCTCCATATCTACAAGGATTTCACCCTCGCCGACAATCGGGTGGTAGAGCTGCGAAATCTGGTAGCCTTGGGGCAGGTCGGGGTAGAAATAATTCTTCCGGTCAAAGCGTGACATCAGGTTGATTTTGGCCTTCAGGCCAAGGCCGGTGCGCACCGCTTGCTCAACACAAAATTCGTTAATTACGGGCAGCATGCCGGGCATGGCGGCATCCACAAAGGCCACGTTGCTGTTTGGCTCGGCGCCAAACTCTGTGCTCGCCCCTGAAAACAGCTTGGCCTTCGAGGCGATCTGGGCGTGGACCTCTAGCCCGATCACCAGCTCCCAATCCTCTTTGGCACCGGCAATTACTGTGGCTTTGGGTTCGGTATAGGCGAGTTTTGTCATGGCAATGGTTCCGCTGTTTGGCTTGGCTTCCTTTTAGGCAAAGTGCTTGCGGGGGGCAAGGGGCGGTGGAAACGGTTTTTTCATACTTTGGCGCTAACACGTTAGTGGGAGCATTTTTTGTGGGGATAAGGATATGATGAAAATGATGACGCGGCTTGGAAAAGCTTTGGCAATATGCTTGCCTTCCGCTGGGTTGGCCATGGGCTTGGCCTATGGGCTGGAATGGTTGCTGGAGGCGCCGATTTCGGCGGCAGGGCTGCTGAGCAGCGCTTTGGTGCCAATTCTCATCGGTATGCCGGTGATATTTTTCATTGAAGGCCAAAGCATGAAGCTGAAAAAAGCGATTATGACGCTGGATTTAATGCGCGAAGAGGCCGAGGAGCGCGCCAAGCGTGATTCGATGACAGGGCTATATAACCATCAGCACTTTATGGAGAAGATTCATGAAGGCGAACGCCGGAGTGATGGCTCGCTGATCATCCTCGATATCGACCATTTCAAGAATATCAACGATAGTTATGGCCATGCGCAGGGCGACGAAGCGCTGATTCACGTGGTCGCTGCCGTGCGCAAAGCGGTGCGGGCAGGCGATGTGGTTGGGCGCATAGGCGGCGAGGAATTTGCGGTATTTTTGCAGGATGCAAATAAGGCGGAAGCCAAAATGGTGGCGTCGCGCATTAGGCAAACAGTTGAAAATATTGAGTTTATTCCAGAGGATGGCATAAAAGCGCCGCTGACGGTAAGTGTGGGCGTAGCAATGAAAGACGAGATGGACAACGTGGTAGGCGCTATGCAGCTTGCCGACATGCGCATGTATAAAGCCAAGGAAAGCGGCCGTAACCAAGTGGTGGATACGGGGCTGGAGGCCGAGGTGTTTGACCTCGCACGCGGCACGCAAGGGTAGGGTGCGTGGTCCTCCACGCACCACCAACCGCACATGCGTGATATCGGCATGGCCCCGGCTCATTCTCTGCGCCGAAATTCGAACCGGCACGACGCGCCACCAGTTGCCAGAGTCGTAGGCCGCGCAAACGCAATGCCATCGGGGAGCGCGTCTATCCAGACCCTGTCCCATTCACACAGCACAGAGGCAAGGTCCAGCGCGTGGTGTCTTGCCAAAAATGTGCGGTAGCCGCAGACATGCACCTCAGATACAAACCCGCCGTGGATCTCGCTTTCACGAATCTGGAAGCTTGGCCCGTAGGCGTTATGTATCCTGTCTTGGCTATATTTACGGATGTGCTGCAAGGGGTCACGGGCAAAAGCAAAGGTTAGCCAGATGAAAAAGGCCGTGGTTTTTCGCCCCAAGCTGCATAAAGCGTGGCGGAGGGTGGTGCGGGCTTTCTCATCGGTATTGCCCAAACGGCGCAAGCGGCGATACAGGCACAGCACCGTAGCCGCGAACAAGATTTGGCTATTGGTTACAGGGTCTGTCAAAAACTGTTTTTCGCTCACCAGCAGGTCCGAAAGCGCGCTGTCAAAGTGCCGTCGTTGACCCTTCGGCAATGCTTTGCGAAAGTGTTTGACCATCAAACGGTCAATGAGGGTGGGCCGAAACGGGAATTGTTTCATGGGTGTTCCAAAGGCAAAGGAGATCAGCCAGTGCGCAACTTCCGCTACGCTCTGCGATCCTCGCAGCCCTTATGGCAGCAAGGCCTCCTCCTCCATCCTTGGCTATGTCTCCAGCACTCGGCCCTTTCAGCATAAGAATGGCTGCAAGCACATGTCAAGCCTAGGGTGGGTCAAAAGCGGTGCGTGGAAACCACGCACCCTACCCGAGAATGCGATCTGCGATCTCCCGCGTGTTCTTGGAAAGTGTTTTCACCGTCAATACCCGTTCGAGCGCGGCGCGCATTTGGGCTTGCCGCTCATCGCTATATTGCCGCCAGCTTTCAAAGGCGGTGGCCATACGGGCGGTGATTTGCGGATTTACCGGATCAAGCTTGATTAGCCAATCCGCCACCAGCTCATAGCCCGCCCCCGAAGGATCGTGGAACCCCGCGATATTGCCCATGGCAAAGCCGCCCATCAAAGCCCGAAAGCGGTTGGGGTTTTTCCAGTTGAAATCCGGATGCGCGGTTAGGGCGCGCACGGTTTCAACGGCGTATTCGGGTGCGGCGCGCGTAGCCTGCACGCCAAACCATTTATCCAGCACCAGAGGTTCGTGCTTCCATTGGGCATAAAAGCTTTCCAGCGCCGCCTCGCCTTTGCCTCTGGATACCAAAAGCCCCAGCGCGGGCAGTTTTTCGGTCATGTTTCTGGCGGTATCAAACTGGGCCTGCGCGCTATCGGCTTTGCTTTCCAGCGCCGTCATCCATGAAAGAACCCGGCTGCGCAGGCTGCGCTTGCCAGCGGCCACGGCATCGGGGGAATATGCGCCCGGGGTGGCCATATCGGCATAAAGCTGTGGCAGATCCCCCTCCAGCTTTTGCGCCATGGCGATATTCATCACCTCGCGCGCCTGAAAGATCGCCACCGGATCGGGCGTGCCGCCATTGGCTTTGATCTTGCGCGCCACCTCGGCCTCGCCCGGAATGCTGGTGGCGATGGCGCGAAAGGCGGGGGCAAGGCTGGCATCGGTTGCGGTCTTGGCAATGGCTGTCAGGAATTCGCCCTCGATATGCGCAGGGTCTTGCGGGAGGTCCGCGAGCAGCTCCAGCGCATAATCCCGCCCTGCCTGCCAGCGGTTAAACGGATCGGTATCATAGGAAAGAAGATAGGCGCGCAGGCTGTTATCCCTTGGCTGCTCCAGCACCACAGGCGCCGAAAACCCGCGTAGCACCGAGGCAATCGGCGGCATGTGCAGGCCTGTGAATTCAAAGCTTTGCTCGGCTTTTGTCAGCTCCAGCACGCGGGTTTTCACCGCTTCGGTGCCATCGGGGTAGAGCAGGCCCACGGCCACGGGAATATGGCGCGGCGCGGTGTCCTCTGGATCGGCCATGGATTGGCCGAGGGTCAGGGTATAGGTGTTATTGGCAAAATCATCGCGCACTGTCAGGCGCGGGGTGCCTTTCAGGGTATACCACAGCGCAAACTGGCCGAGGTCGCGGCCCGTGGTATCTTCAAATACCTTGATCCAGTCCTCGATCGTGCAGGCTTGGCCATCATGGCGCTCGAAATATAGATCCAGCGCCTTGCGATAATCGCGCGCCCCAACAAGCTGGCGCAGCATGCCCACCACCTCGGCCCCTTTTTCATAAACCGTGGCGGTGTAGAAATTGTTGATCTCCACATATTCGTTTGGCCGTGGCGGGTGCGAAAGCGGGCCGGCATCCTCGGCAAATTGCCGCCCGCGCAGGGTCACGACATCCTGGATCCGCTTCACGGCTTCGTCGCGCATATCCTTGGTGAAATGCTGATCGCGAAATACCGTAAGCCCTTCCTTCAGGCAAAGCTGGAACCAATCACGGCAAGTGATGCGGTTTCCGGTCCAGTTATGGAAATATTCATGGGCGATCACGCTCTCGATGCGCTCGTAGTTCATATCTGTCGCCGTTTCGGGGCTGGCCAGCACGAGGGATGAATTAAACACATTCAGCCCCTTGTTTTCCATCGCGCCCATGTTGAAATCATCCACCGCCACGATATTGAACAGATCCAGATCATATTCGCGCCCGTAAGCCTCCTCGTCCCATTTCATGCTGCGCTTCAGGCTGTCCATGGCATAGGCGCATTTGCCTTCATCCCCCGCGCGCACCCAGATATTGAGCGCTACTTCGCGGCCCGACATGGTGGTGAAGCTATCGGAATGGGCCACAAGATCTCCGGCAACCAGCGCAAACAGATAGCTCGGCTTGGGCCAAGGATCCTGCCATTCCACAAAGCCCTCGCCGCGCGCCACCTCGTTGCCGTTGGAAAGCCGCACCGGCTGATCGCCATGGATGCGCACGCTAAAGGTGGTCATTACATCGGGGCGATCCAGATAATAGGTGATGCGGCGAAAGCCCTCGGCCTCGCATTGGGTGCAATACATGCCGTTTGACATATATAACCCGTCCAGCGAGCTATTGGCCTCGGGATTGATCTCGACCTCGCATTCCCATGTAAAGCCTTCGCCCAGCAGGTGTTCGGGGAGGTCAAGGCCGGTTTCGTCCGGGTTCAGCTCAACGGGTTCCCCGTTGATCCTGGCCCATTTCAGCACCAAATCGCGGCCATCCAGCCGCAGGCTGCGGGATTTGCTGGCGGGGTTGGCGGTGAATTCGATCCTGGAGATCACCGTGGTTTGCGTCGGATGCAGGGTGAATTCCAGCGCCGTGCTTTTGATCAGATAGCCGGTGGGGGCATAGTCGGACAGGCGGATGGTCGGATCTGGCATCAAAAGCTCCTTGCTGGTTTATACCACCCTAGGGCATGGGGGCGGCGGTGAAAAGGGAGGATGGCTTCCAGACGATCCCCGCCGGAAGCATATTACCGGCAGGATTTGAAGCTAGCGCAGGTAGCGGGCGATTTGATCCAGCAAGGCGAGGCGTTGTTTGCGTAGGGTTTCCATGTGGAAATCATCGGTTGGCTCGATATTGACCTCGGCGCGGTGTATGGCACGATTCAACTCGTGATAATCGTCAAACAGTTTGGCGAAATGGGCGTCCTCGGCTTTTAACACCTGCATTTTTTCTACCGCTTGCGGAAATTGCTCGGCGAGTTCGTTTGGTGTGTTGCTCATATCTGGCTCCGTATTTCCTTGTTCCCCCCGAAACTTGCGTAGAATGCGGGCGCATACCTTGATCTGTCGCAAATTGAAGCGCATATTTCAGGGAAAGTGAAGGAGAATACCATGCGACGCCCGATTGTTGGGATTATTGGAAATTTTACACTGCTGGAGGGGGATTATCCTGTGCAAACCTCCGGCATAATGAATATCGATGCGGTGTCCGAGGTGGCCGATGCAGTGCCCCTTATCGTGCCTGCGATGCCGAGCATTGGTTCGGTAGAGGAGCTGGCCGATGCGTTTGACGGCTTTGTGTTCACCGGTGGCCGGCCCAATGTCCACCCCAGCCATTATGGTCATAAAGCCACCGAGGCGCATGGTGCTTTTGATATGGATCGGGATGGGCTGACCCTGCCGCTGATTCGGCATTGTGTGGAGATCGGCAAGCCGATTTTGGGTATTTGCCGCGGTTTTCAGGAATTCAACGTGGCCTTTGGCGGCACGCTGCACCCCGAGATCAGAGACCTGCCGGGCCGTATGAACCACCGGATGCCACCTGAAGGCACAATCGAGGAAAAATTCGCGCATCGCCATACGGTTTCGCTGCTTTACGGCGGGAAATTCGCCGAGGTGTTTGGCGCGGTCGAGGTGGTCGTGAATTCCCTGCACGGGCAGGGGATATGCGAAGCCGGCCCACGCGTGGTGGTGGAAGGGCGCGCTGAAGATAATACGCCGGAAGCGATCTATATCGAAGGGGCAGAGGCGTTTTCGATGGCTGTGCAATGGCACCCGGAATATAACGCCGCCCATGATGAGGTGTCCCGGCCGCTATTCGAGGCTTTTGGCGCGGATATGCGCCGCACGCTGGCGCTGAAATCCTGAGCGGGGGTCTATTTCAAGGGCCATCGAGACCCTTGAAATAGAGGCTCCATGCGGAGCCGGAAAGCCGAAATGCCGGCCTATTCAAAGCGCCATAGCGCCGGAATAAAGCGGTAGGCATCGCCTTCCTTGATTACATTCCCCACGCCGGGGAACGGAAAGTGGTAGCCCAGCACCGAGATCCGGTCGGTCGCGGCCATATCGAGCAGGCGGGTGCGGGTTTTTACCGTGGCTTCGGGGTCCATATCGACCGAGCCATACCACGCGGGATGGGCAAAATTCAGCACCGAGCGCCGGATGGCATCGCCGATCACCAATAGCTGTTCGCCCGCGCTTTCAATATGCAAAGACATATGCCCCAAAGTGTGGCCCGGCGTGCTGATCATGGTGATGCCGGGGGCGATCTCGTGCCCGTCAGCTGCGGTGTCGAGCTGCAATCCGTCGGCTGTGAGGGAGTTTGTCGCGCCAACCACGAATTGCTGCAAGGTATCGGGAACTTCGTCAATCCGTCCGGGCTTCATCCACCAGTCATATTCGAACTGTCCGATCAGATATTGCGCATCCGGAAAAATCGCTTCGTCAAAATCATCGCGAATACCCCAGATATGGTCCGGATGCGCATGGGTCAGCATCACATGGGTGATGTCTTCCTGCTGGAATCCGGCACTCGCCATATTATCCAGCAAGCGCCCCGTGGTGGCGGCAAAGCGCGAGCCGGAGCCGACATCGACCAGCACCTTGGCCTCGCCCAACTCGATGATAATGTGGTTGGTATTGTTCAAAACCCCGCTATCGCTCAGATATTGGCTGCGCATAAAGGCCTGCACCTCTTCGGGATCGGCATTGACCCCGACGGTGGCAATCGGGCCGGTGAAATAGCCATCCGAAACCACGGTCATGCGCGCTTCGCCCAGCGTGAAGCGGAAATAGGCTGGCTGGTCGCCATCGGGACCGCCGATATTCGCCATTGCGGGAGCCGCCAGGCTCATCATCGGGGCTGCGGCGCTCATTTTAAGTATATCTCTGCGGCTTGGGCGCAAAATAGTCATGTAAGTCTCCCTTGTTTTCCTGCACTATTACATATTATCAGCCATGCGTTAAGTAGGCTTGTTACATACTGTCACATTTGCAAAGGTCATTTTATGCCCGCTTTCAATCGCAAGCTTTCCGTCGCCCCGATGATGGACTGGACCGACCGACATTGCCGGTTTTTCCATCGGCTGCTGAGCGAAAAAACCCTGCTCTATACCGAAATGGTGACAGCGCAGGCGGTGATCCATGGCCATCGCGACCGCCTGCTTGGATACAGCCCCGAGGAGCAGCCATTGGCGCTCCAGCTTGGCGGTTCTGATCCGGCGCTCTTGGCCAGGGCCACCCGCATTGCGGCTGATTTTGGCTATCAGGAGGTGAATCTCAATGTCGGCTGCCCGTCGGATCGGGTGCAATCGGGCAGTTTTGGCGCGGTGCTGATGGAGCAGCCTGCGCTGGTGGCGGAATGTGTGAGCGCCATGCAGGGGTTTGGCCCCGAAATTACGGTGAAATGCCGGATCGGCGTGGATGAGCAGGAGCCGCGGGATGTATTGCCGGATTTCTTGCAATCCGTAAGTGCGGCGGGGGTGGAAAGCTTCACCATTCATGCCCGAAAGGCATGGCTGCAAGGGCTTAGCCCGAAGCAAAACCGCGATGTGCCACCGCTGGATTATCCGCTGGTCTATGACATGAAAGCCGAATTTCCCGATCTGGAAATCTGCATAAATGGCGGGGTGGAGAGCCTTGACGCGGCGCTAGCGCATTTGAAGCATGTGGACGGGGTGATGATCGGCCGCGCCGCCTATCATCAGCCTTTTGCGATATTGCCGGAGGCGGACCAGCGCATTTTCGGTCAAGGCAGCGTTAAGCCCGAGGCCTGGGTGATCGCGCGCATGTGTGATTATATCGAGGTTGAGCTTGCCAAGGGCGCGCGGCTCAATCAGATTACCCGCCATATGCTGGGCGCATTTGCCGGCAGGCCGGGGGCGCGGCAATGGCGACGAACCCTGTCTGAAGGGGCGCATCTGGATGGCGCGGGGCCAGCGCTGGTCATGCAGGCCTATGGCGCAGTGAAAGGATAGAAGATGGAATTTTTGTGGCTGTTGATCATGATGCTGGGCATCGGGGCATTTGCCGGCATAGCCGCAGGTCTGCTCGGGGTGGGCGGGGGGATCATTCTGGTGCCTGCCTATTATTATGCTTTTGAATCAATGGGATACCAAGGCGAAAGCTTGATGCAGATCTGCGTCGCCACCTCGCTGGCGACCATCATCGTGACCTCGGTGCGCTCGGTGCTGAGCCACCATAAAAAGGGCGCGGTGGATTGGGGGATCTTGCGCGGCTGGGCACCCGGCATTGCCATTGGCGCGGCACTGGGCGTCTTGCTGGCCTCGGGGCTGAAATCCCAATCCCTGATGCTGATATTCGGTTTTCTGGGAATCACGGTTGGCCTCTATTTGGCTTTCGGGCGGCAGGAATGGCGGCTGGGCTCGGTGATGCCCACCGGCGCGGCGCGGGCGCTGGTTTCGCCGGTGATCGGTTTTTTATCTGTCCTGATGGGCATTGGTGGCGGCAGTTTTGGTGTGCCGCTGATGACGCTCTATGGCCGGCCAATCCATAAGGCGGTGGCTACGGCTGCGGGCTTCGGGGTGATTATTGCCGTGCCTTCCACCATCGGTTTTTTGCTTAGCGGCTGGGGTGATGCCAGCGCACCGCCCTTCACCCTCGGGCGGGTAAATCTGCTGGCTTTTGCCATCACCGTTTCCATGACCCTGCTCACCGCACCTTTGGGGGTGAAGCTGGCGCATATGATGGACCCGAAGCCGCTCAAGCGGATATTTGCGGCGTTTATTATTCTTATGGCATTGAATATGCTTAGAAAAGCACTACTGGCGTAGAATCATCGCATCTTTGCGGATGATCATTTCCGAAAGCTGCTCGATAAAGCTCATACCCAGAAGCGAGGTATGCAAGGCACCCGGTTCGGCGATCGCGCCCTGCACATTATAGATAACCACCCCGCCTATACGCACCTGGGAAAACTGGTAATAGGCAACCTGGCTGCGCCCGTTTGCGGTGGTGAGCGGGATGTTGAAATCCAGCAAATCAGGGTCTGCGCCCGCGCGAAGCGCATCGTCATAGCGCAAAAGTATCATGGAGGCCCCGGTATCAACCATAACGCCGATATTGGCGGCGTCGATCTTGGCAATGGCGCGAAACTGCCCGTCCCATGCGCGGTTGAGCGTGGTTTCCATCGGTGCGGTGGCCATGGCGGCAAAAGGGTCCGGCTCGCCGATTTCCAGCTGGATCGCGCCAAATATGGCACCGCCAAACACAAGCGCGGGCAGGGTGCCGGTCAAAAACCCTTTATCCCTGCCGCGCAGCAGCCCGAGGCCGGTGGCAAAAAGAATGGCGATCAGCGCATCCAGCCAGATAATCCCGCCGGGAAGCGAGATATAGCCGGCAATCGTATCACGGGCAAAAAATAGCGCTGCCGCGTAAATTATGATAAATAGGGTTAGTAACCGCATGATAATCCTGTATTTATAGCCACTTTAGCATATCTGGAACCGATTTCAAATCTAGACGGAAAAAATTAACCGGTTGTGACTATTTGGACTCACCCCGTCTTTTTCTGCGTTTTCCACGGATTTTCGGCGCGCGCGCAGGCAGGGCGGCCAAAATTGATTCGCGTTCGCGATTGCCGATCTTCCCCCATGAGGCGATTTCCTCGGCGCTGCGCAAACAGCCCATGCAAAGCCCGCTTTCGCGATGGATCACGCAGATATTCACGCAGGGGGATTGCACTTCCTTGCGCCGCCAGACCTCACTCATTTCGCAGATTTCCCAGCCGGTCCAGCGCGCCTTGCAGGATATATCCGGCGGCGACATGATCAATTACCTCGGCCCTATGGGCGCGCGAGGCATCGGCTTCCAGAAGCGCGCGCTCGGCGGCCACGGTGGAAAGCCGCTCGTCCCAATAGGTGAGGGGCAGCGGGCAAAGCCGCTCGAAATTGCGGGCAAAGGCGCGGGTGGACTGGGCGCGCGGGCCTTCGGAACCGTCCATATTGCGCGGCAGCCCCAGCACCACGCCGCCGATATTGCGTGCCTCGATGATGTCGATCAGCGCCTGCGCATCCAACCCGAATTTGCGCCGCCTGATCGTGGAAACCGGCGTGGCAATGCTTAGGCGATTATCCGAAACCGCCACGCCAATGGTCCTGGTGCCCAGATCCAGCCCGATCAGCGCGCGGCGGGGGGGCAGCGCGCCGAGAAAGGCTTCGATCTCCTCCAGGATCATGGCCGGGCGGCAGCGGCCGCTTCGATTTGCGCCAAAGCGGCGGGGTCATCGGCGAAAACAGCGCGGGCATCGGCGATGGCTTTGGCATTGGCCTCGGCATCGCCCATCACCTTGGTGACGCTGATCAGGCGGGCCCATTCATCCACCGTGCCGCCCTCATTGGCAAGCCGGTCGGCAAGCCGTGTAACCATCGAGCCGATCATCTGCTGGCGCTCGCTATCCGACATATCTGCCGCATCCTGCACCTGCTGCTGGCTCGGACCGGGCAAGGCCGGAGCGGCAGATTCCGGTATGCGCTGGGATGGCACTGCGGCCTGGTTGATCCGTCGCAAAGCAGCGGGATCATCGGCATAGGCCGCGCGGGCATCGGCAATGGCCTGCGTGGCGGCTTCGGTTTCACCCAACACATTATTGGCTCCGATCAGGCGCACCCATTCCTCGACAGAACCACCTTCATTGGCAAGGCGTTCGGTCAGCTGGGCCACCATGGAGCGGATCAGCTCGGAGCGCTCGCTATCGGTCATATCCTGTGCGGCCTGCATTTGCTCGGCGGTCGGGCCAGCGAGCTGGGATTGCGGAATTATACCGGCTTCAACGGCCAGATCGTCGATATTGGCGCGGATGGCCGCGATCCAGGGCGCATCTTCCGGCCCTTCGGATAGCAGTTGGTTCCACATGATATAGGCTTGGCGCGGCTGGTCATATTGCGCCAGCGCCAGCCCGGCATAATAGCGCGCGCGCGGGTTTTCGGGAATCGCGGCCATCACGATATCCAGCGCGGCAATCGATTCAGGTGATACATAGCCTTGCGCCGCCAGAATCATCAGCTCGGCATGTTCCAGATGATCTTCGGGCGTTGCGCTATCCCCCAGAATCCCGAGAACTTTGTCTATGGCGGCATGGGCCTCGATCATCCGGCCCGAAGTGGCCAGCGCGCGGGCGAGCATCTGATGCCCCTCCAGATCATCAGGGCGGCTTTCCAGGGCTTCGGCCAGTTGGTCTATCAGATCGGCATCGGGGCTCTGGGTCAGGCTGTCAAGGTTGGGAAGGCCGCCACTGGTATCCTCCATGCGGGCGGTAACAAAGGCTTCGGCCTCGTTTTGTGACGGGCGATCGCTGGTCATGGCTGCCTGACGGGCGAGATTTTCGGAGATTGGCAGATCGGGCAGGCCCGGATACCCCCAAATCCGATAAATACCCAGCCCGCCGAAAATAATGCTGAGGGCAATAATCGAGGCAAGAGCATAGGTTGTGTTTCTCGGGGCTATGGGTGTGGGGCTGTCTTCATCCTCTCCTTTGCTGGCTGTTGCCAAAAGGCGACGGGATACTTCGGTGCGCACGCGCTGGGCCTCCGCCGGGGTGATTATGCCCCGGTTCTCATCGCTGTCGATCTCTTTTAGCTGGTCTTTATAGACCTGCATATCATAGCTCGAGCGCGCGGCGGGTGCATCTTTTTCCCGCTTCAGCAGTGGATACAGGGTCCACACGATTGTTACTAACGTGACGACGACAACCGGAATCCAGAAAATCATTTTATGCGCACCCTTTTTGCTCAATTTGCGCGCACAATACGCTGGCTCGCGGGCATGGCGCAACGCCCAATATTGATCAGGCAGTATTACGGGCGCAAATGTCGCGAACCGCGCAGGTGGCGACGGTTACAGGCTTTGCATATAAGCTAGTTTTCCGCTATTACATTCACATAACCGTGAGTATCGGAGAGCCACCCATGAAAAAATACTCTGCCTTTGCCATTGCGCGCGAAGCCATGCGTGGCCATTCCGGCTGGAAGCGGGCCTGGCGCTCGCCGGAAATGAAAAAATCCTACGAGGTGGTGATTGTGGGCGCGGGCGGGCACGGGCTGGCCACGGCCTATTATCTGGCGAAAAACCACGGCATTACCAATATTGCCGTGATCGAAAAAGGCTGGCTGGGCGGCGGCAATACCGGACGCAATACCACCATCATCCGCTCCAATTACCTGCAAGACGAAAGCGCGGCGATCTATGAAAAGGCGCGCGGGCTTTATGAGGGGCTGTCAAACGAGCTGAATTACAACATCATGTTTTCGCCGAGGGGCGTGATGATGCTGGCCCAGACCGAACATGAGCTGCGCGGCTATCATCGCATAAATCAGGCCAATGCCATTCAGGGCGTGGCCACGGAGATGCTGACGCCCGAACAGGTGAAAGCCAAAGTGCCAATTATGGAGATCAACGGCCCGCGATACCCTGTGCTGGGCGCGCTCTGGCAGGCACGGGGCGGCACGGCGCGCCATGATGCCGTGGCCTGGGCTTATGCCCGTGCGGCGAGTGATCTGGGCGTGGATATTATCCAGCAAACCGAGGTAGCGGGGATTACGCAGAGCGGCGGGCAGGTGACGGGGGTGCAGACCACGCGCGGGGATGTGGCGTGCAAAAAGCTCGGCCTTGTGGTGGCGGGGCATTCAGGCGTGCTGGCGCAGATGGCGGGGTTCCGGCTGCCGATTGAATCGGTTTCGCTGCAGGCTTTGGTGAGCGAGCCGATCAAGCCCTGCATCGATGTGGTGGTGATGGCCAATACCGTGCATGGCTATCTGAGCCAGTCAGACAAGGGCGAGCTGGTGATCGGCGGCGGTGCGGATGGCTATAACAATTACACCCAGCGCGGCAGCTTTCATCATATCGAGGAAACCGTGCGCGCCCTGATCGAGACCTTTCCGATTATCAGCCGCCTCAAGCAGCTTCGCCAATGGGGCGGCATTGTGGATATGACCGGGGATCGCTCGCCCATCATTGGCAAAACCCCTTTGGGGGGCTGCTTTATCAATTGCGGCTGGGGCACGGGGGGGTTCAAATCCATCCCCGGCTCTGGCTGGGCCTTGGCGGCCACCATAGCTTCGGGCGAACCCGATGCGCTGGCCGCCCCCTTTGGCCTTGATCGATTTGCCGAGGGGCGGTTTATTGACGAGAGCGTTGCCGCCGGGGTGGCCCATTGAGCCGCGCCCTAGCGCTTGGTGTAGCGCCGCCCGTCTTCCATCATAAAGGTGGTTTTTTTCTGCCGTCGCATGGCGACCAGCACAATGCCGATCACGGCAAACACCGAGGCCACAAAAAGCGCCAGCCCGACCGCATTCGTAATCTCTATGCCGGTAACAGTATAGGTAATTTCACGCGCGGTATTGATGCCGCCTTGCAAAAATGTGCCCCACAGAGCGGACACATCGTTAATAAAATTTTCCATCGTTCCTCTCCTGTGTTGGTGGTTGAAGAAAACAAGCCGTTTATTTATGACATATTTTCAGGGAAAATTCAAAAACGCGGTAAAGCCGCGCTTTCGCCGGGGCAGCTCGCGGATGTATTTTTTGCAACCTTTTGTAATAACATCATAATACACTTGGCTAGCTGGCTCGATCCGTGGCAAAAAAGCACAGCAAAGGCGCGCGGTTTTAGGCGGGAAATTGCCCAGATTTTGGTCAGGCAATTGTCAGGAGCATATCATGCTGGAACATTTTAGCAAAATACAGCGGCTGGTGCTGTTCGCCGCAATCGGGTTCTGGGCGATTGCGAGCGTGGTTGGCGCGATATTCGGCATGGCAAAACTGTTCGGCGCGCTTGGCTCTTTTGCGCT
>JALSHK010000234.1 GCA_026982275.1 Paracoccaceae bacterium
GTGTTCATCTATGTGTAGAGAATAGCCAAAACCCCTTGTTTTACAAAGGAAATGTTCATCTATGTTCGGGGTAAATGGTGCCCAGGAGAAGACTCGAACTTCCACGTCCATAAGGACACTAGCACCTGAAGCTAGCGCGTCTACCAATTCCGCCACCTGGGCAGGTGTGTTTGGTGAGGCGGAGATATACCCGAGAGAACGGAGTGTCAACATTATGCTTGATGAAAAGAGGCGAATGTTTGAAATAATTATTGAAACTTCCAAATTTCACCAAGGTTTTCAAGCTAGGGTTTGAACCGCCCCCAGTTTTCCGGAGGCTGATTACCTCATGTCATGCGACTATATCTAATGTGTTTAGCTTTGCATAGCACCTCTCTTCTGCTTCTGCTGGTGGGATGTATCCGATTGGCGGCCACATTTATGGCCCTCCAGCTGCATATGCCGCGCCATTTACCTTGAGCCATACCGCGGTGTTTGCAGAAACGGCTTGTCGACAATGGTCATGAACCGCAAATTCTCGGCGCTCTCGTCCTTCGGCTGATAATACAGGTTCGACCGCGCCAGCGAGAGCAGTCCACACTGCCGCCGCACGCTCAGTTTATGACCCCGGCTCACCATTTTTTGCCTCGTGTTCCGAGCAATTGAACCGAGGCGCTCGCTAAAAAATCCCGTTCCACCGCCGGCTGGCCGATCTTGGCGTGCAGCTTCTCGATCTGCGCCCCGTCATCCCGCCCGGGTTCTCGCCCCCGCCTGGAAAATGCCGTGGCCATGTTTTCAATCGCGGCCCGTTTCCACGTCCCGATCTGGGTCGGATGCACAGCGTGCTTCTTCGACAACTCCGCCATCGTCATTTCCTCGCGGATCGCCTCAAGCGCAACTTTGGCTTTGAATTCAGACGAATGGTTCTTTCGTTTTGTCATTTTGAATCGTCTTTCTCGTTAGTCGATCCATCTTAACTGTTGGTCCGAATTCCTGCGACCACCTCTGACAAGCGAAGGGGTTTCAGCGCGGCGCGGATGAGCCGCTTCCAGAAGCGATCCGTCTTCGCGCCGCCCCGAGGGCTACATCCAGGTCGAGCGGTCGCCCTCCATCCCCGCATACATGCCCGCGACCTGTTCGCCATAGCCGTTAAACAGCTGCGTCGGCACTCTATCATCCTGCCCCAGCGGTTTTTCCGTCGCTTGAGACCAGCGCGGATGATCCACTTCTGGGTTCACATTGGCCCAGAAGCCGTATTCGCGGGCGTTAAGCGTCTCCCAGAAGCTTTTGGGCTTGCGCGTGGTGAAGGTGATTTTCGAGATCGACTTGATTGATTTGAACCCGTATTTCCAGGGCAGGTGCAGCCGCAGCGGCGCGCCGAACTGCTTGTGCAACACCTTGCCATACGCCCCGACCACAATCATCGAAAGATCGTTCATTGCCTCGTTGATCGTGATCCCCTCGGTATAGGGCCATGGATACCAGCTCGCCTTTTGCTCGGGCGCGGTATCGGTATCAAAGAAGGTTTCGAAACGCACATATCTCGCCCTGGAAAGCGGCGCCGCCAGGGCCACCAGATCTTTCAGCGGAAAGCCGACCCAAGGCACAACCATCGACCACGCCTCGACGCAGCGATGGCGATAGACCCGCTCCTGCATCGGCATCCGGTTCATCAGCGAATCTATATCGATTGTTATCGGCTGCTCTACATCGCCATCGATCGTCAGCGTCCATGGGTCGGTATTCAGCGCCTGCGCCTCGCGGCTGATGCTTTTGGAGGAGCCGAACTCATAGAAGTTGTTATAGGTGCTGTTGATCGCTTCCGGCGTTACCGGCGTGCGGGCATGGGGAAATCCGGCCGCTCGCCTTATGGCCGGAGAGAACCGTGCTTCGGCAGGCAGGGCATTGGCGGCGCTGCCAATCAACCCCGCGCCAATGCCCGCTACCGCCCCGGCCATGATCTGGCGGCGATTCACAAACAGGGATTCACCCGTAGCTGTATTTTCTTTTATCATCCAGCTTTCGCGCCGATGGTAATGCATTCCACTCTCCTCGCAGATATTACTTTTCACTTTATGCTGACCTGAATAAGCGGAAAGCCGCTATCTGGCCAATCAAACATACTTGAGCATTTCGTGATCCACCCTTAGGTATTTAACATGGAAGCCAAAAGCCCCACATTTCCGGCACCGCGCCCGTCGCGCAATATGTCGCTGCTTCTGCTGGCCTCCTTTGTGGTGCTGAGCTTGTTGCTTTGGGGCTCCTACGGTTTTTTTACCCAGCGTTTTACCGAAGGCCTGCGCTCGCAAGCCCAGACCCGGGCCTCGCTTTATGCCGGAAATATCAAAAGCACGTTGCAAAAGCACTCGGTTGTGCCATTTTTGCTGACACAGGATAGCGCTTTGGCCACAGCCCTTTCCAGCTTTGACTATTCCTCCACTTCGCAACGGCTGATCGAAGTTGCCGAAGAAGTCGGGGCTGCCTCTGTGTTTTTGCTCAATATCTCCGGCTCTGTCGTTGCCTCGAGCGACCGGCGGCAAATAGGAAAATACCTGCGCAGCGAGCCATATTTCATTGATGCGCTGCGCAATTCCAACACCGTATTCACCGCCTCGCCTTCTGATCAGAACGACTACCGGTTCTTCTTTTCGCAAAAGATCCGCTCGGGGGCAAAATCCATTGGTGTGGTGGTGGTAGAGGTAGATCTGCGCGCACAGGAATCCTTGTGGAAAAAGCTCGATCTTCTGGTCGCGCTGGTCAATTCCCAAGGCGAGGTGCAGCTTTCTTCCGTGGCGAAGTGGCGGCGGCAATCCATCGATACCCTGATCGACAACCCCGGGCATTCCGCCTCCCGGAGAGTGCTGGATGCGCTGCAACAGACCCCGTATATCGATTTTATATTTCTGGATGGCCAGCGGCTTTTTGCCAGCGAATATCCGGTTGGCTTTCGCGGCTGGCGGATCAATTTTTTTGCTTCCACAAGAAATGTATCCGCCCGGGTGAATGCGATATTGGCATTGGAAATCATGGCTATGGCGATTTTTGCCGCGCTTTCCTTCTTTTATCTTTCCCGCCGCCGCGCGCATGAATCCCGCCGTCTGGCATTGGAAGGGGACGAACTCCGGGCGCTGAACACCCGCCTTTCGGCGGAAATGGAGCAGCGCCAGCGTGCCGAGCGCAACCTTCAATCCGCAGAGCAAAATCTGGAACAAGCCTCAAAACTGGCTGCGCTGGGGCAAATGTCCGCGGCTGTCAGCCATGAGCTTAATCAACCCCTGGCTGCAATGCGCACCTATCTGGCAGGGGCAAAACTACTGGTTAGCCGCAACCGGCTGGAGGAGGCCAAAACCAGCTTCCAGCGGATAGACGATCTGATTGCCCGCATGGGCGTAATCACCAAGCAATTGAAATCCTACGCCCGAAAATCCGACGAAAGCACCAAGGAAATCGACCTGCGGGATTGTGTGAATGCGGCCATGGCCATGATGGCCCCGCAGCTCGGCAAGCAAACCGTACGCATCGTGCAAAACATGCCCGAGGAAAAGGTCTGCACCTTTGGCGATTCCGTTCGCGTGGAGCAAATCATCGTCAATCTGTTGCGAAATGCCATGGATGCGCTCAAGGACATTCCCGAGCCGCGCATAGAAATCAGGCTGGTTGCCGAAGAGGTCGCCCGATTATCCGTGCAGGATAACGGCCCCGGGTTTGACAGCCCGGAAGCACTTTTCGAACCGTTCTACACCACAAAACCCGCCGGCGAAGGGGTAGGTCTCGGCCTTGCTATTTCTGCCGGTATTGCCACCGAAATGGGGGGGCGGCTAATCGCCAGAAATGCCACCCCGCTGGGCGCGGTTTTCACCCTGGAGCTCCCCCTGGCCCATTCAGAAAAAAACAAAGAGGCAGCAGAATAATGACAGATGACTATAAAATCGCCATTGTGGATGACGAAGCACATATGAGGGAATCAATATCCCAATGGCTGGAGCTGAGCGGATTCAAAACGGTTACCTATGAAAATGCAGAAGCCGCACTGGCAGAAATCGGCAGTAAATTCAAAGGGGTGGTAGTTTCGGATATCCGTATGCCCGGCATGGGCGGCATGGAACTGCTAAAGCGCCTTCATGCTGCCGATGCCAGCCTGCCTGTGATCCTGATCACCGGACATGGAGATGTGCAGATGGCGGTCGAAGCCATGCAGATCGGCGCCTACGATTTCATGGAAAAACCGTTTGACCCCGAGCGGCTGGCCGATCTTTCCCGCCGCGCCATTGCTGCCCGCAAGCTGACCATGGAAAATCGCGCCCTGCGCCGCGAGCTGTCCGATGGCTCGGTTTTACTTCGCAAATTGATGGGCACCTCGCCGAGCATCGAAAAGCTGCGCGAAGACATTCTGGACATCGCCTTTGCCGATGGCAATGTGCTGGTCAGCGGCGAAACCGGCACCGGAAAAAGCCTGATCGCCCATGCAATCCATGCTTGCGGTCCCCGCCAGGGCAAGGCTTTCATCACCCTGAATTGCACGGCACTGGATGAGGAAACCATGGCCCAACACCTGTTTGGCCCCTCGAAATCAGCCGACATCCATCCGGTTTTTGATATGGAAGACCCTTGCACCCTTTGCCTTGAGGATATTGGCGGCCTGTCAGAAACGCTGCAAACCAAACTGTTGGATGCGATCGAAAAGATGGAAAGTTCCGTCGAGGATGGCGAGGCGGTCCGGGTGCGTATTATCTCGGTCACCTCGCTGGATGAAGGCAGCAAACGGCTATCCGACCAGCTTCGCCCCGAGTTGTATTTCCGTCTTTCAGGCCTGGAAATCGCGGTGCCGACCCTGCGCGAACGCGGTGAGGATACGCTGGTGCTTTTCTCCCGTTTCACCCAGCTGTTTGCCGAGGAATACGGCATCGATGCCCCCGAGGTTTCCGCTACCGATGCCGCAAATCTGCTAAAGGCGCAATGGCCGGGCAACATCCGGCAATTGCAAAACCTCGCCGAGCGGGTAGTGATGCAAAGCCAGCACGGCCCCGAGGAGGTGAGCAAGCTGCTGGCCTCGGCCGCCGATCTCCCCCCCGATGAAGCGCCCGGGGAAAAGCCGCTAAAAGAGCATGTGGAAGCTTTTGAGCGTATGCTGATCGACAATGCCCTGCGCCGCCATTCCGGCTCTGTCGCCAAGGTGATGGAGGAGCTGGTGCTGCCCCGCCGCACGCTGAACGAGAAAATGGCGAAATACGGTTTGAGCCGCTCGGATTATCTTTAGTCGCGCAATACGGTAATATTTCGCGAATGTAAAAAACCGTATTCGGTCTGATTTCCTTTCAGACTGAAGCTGCCACCTGCGCGCAGGCCAACCACGCCGCTTAGCTTCAACCCGCATAAATATACCTGTTTGCCCGGCTCGCCAAGATCAGCAACCAGTAACGGAGAAACGCAATAGCTGGCCATTATCCGCTCGAAGCGGGACGGTTGTGGTAAAACCTGAAATATCTTTTCTTCCGTTTTCGGCCCAAAATCAAGCACCCCGACGATCAGTGGAAGCCCTTTGAATATGACGCTTTGCAGGCCAGCCACCGCCATATACCCCGTAAACAAACCCACCGTAGTCACTTGCAGCGCAAATTTACGTTCTCCGACCATACTGGCGAGCAAGACCGCCGCGAACACCCCGGCCAGAGCAAAAGGGAAAATTTGATTGTAAATCGCCTCAAGCGCATCATTGGCGTGAAAATTCCCGTATATTGTGCCAATCAGGGCCATAACCGCTATCGCAACAAACGGCATGCCAAGCATGACTTTCCATAGAGGCATACCGACCTTGTTCAAAGGAGAGAAGCTGGGCAAACCATCCTTCCAGTTCAATTCAAACGTCTCGATTTTATTGTTGTTCAACTGGTCCGGAATATAAACAACCAATTTTCTGCGCTCATACTTCATGGTAACCGGCAGCGGGAATTTCAGTTTTTTCACCATATGGCCAAGGTGTAAAAACCGAAGATAACCTCCGGGAATGACCATCAGGTATAGATAGAAATACACCCAGACACTGCCGGCAATGATCAGTTCCTGCTCGGTGAGGCGCGCCATAAATTCAGGCAGGTTGAGAACCTCGCTGTAACCGATCATGACCCCCTCGAGCACGAGCAACACAAAAATGGCAGCCAAAAAGAGCCGGATGCCAATAATACGCGCAGCTGTGTTCCCGCTTTGGAAATACTTTTCGGTCATGGAGGGAAGAAAAAACATCACCGAGAGCACAATCTGAACAAACGCGATGCCTATGTTGAACATGGTTAGGCGTGCACTATTAAATTGGCCTGCTTCTGTAGCGATTTCCCAATATAAATAGGGGAAATAAAGCAGAAGAGCCCCGCTAGCCAAGCAGATAGCGCGCCCGGCAAGGCCAACCAAGCCGGGCGTGATCTTCGGGTTGAAGCTTGTTTTTGTCAATACACTCTCCTTGAGGTAGCCATGCAGCTTTAAGGAGAATTCTAAGCCTGGTCAAGCGCCTTCCTCAAGTCGCCATAGCCTGTAAAGCGGCGCTCAAAAACCAGCCCGAGGCGCTTGGCGGCGGATTGCGCCGCTTTGGTCAGCGCCTCATCCTCGGTTTGCGCCAAATAGACCAGTTTCTCGTAATTTCCGAAATACATGTCGCGGAGTTCAGGGTGTTTATCCAGCCCCATAGGCTTCCAGACAAAGGCCTCGAACTGCCGCGCCAGAAAATCCGTCAGATAAAAGCTGGTCACCTCGCCGCGCGCCGCGAAACCCTCGTTTCCCTCAAAAAACGAATAGCAATGCGGGCCGGATATCATCTCGACCCCCAGCTTTTCACAGCGCGCGGCCAGCAGGCCGCCGGTGCCACAATCCGCATAGGCCACAAATATCCGCTCATATTTCCCACGTGCGGCACCCACCGCCGCCTCCACCGAATCAGGAATTTTTTCGGGCCGCAGGTGCAGGTCCGCCGGCAGGCATTGCAATTCCATATGCTGCCAGTTGTTGAGCTTTATCAGCGCCAGCACCTCGCGGGCCAGCGCGCCGCAAGCGATGATCAGGGTTTGCATCAGGCCTGGTTATGCTTGCGCGCCATAAATTCCTTGGCGGTTTCCACGGCCACGGCGGCATCGCGGCAATAGGCATCCGAGCCAATGGCCTTGCCGAACTCCTCGTTCAGCGGTGCGCCGCCCACCAGCACGATATAATCATCGCGAATGCCCTGCTCGACCATGGTATCAATCACGGTTTTCATATAGGGCATGGTGGTGGTCAAGAGCGCAGACATGCCGAGAATATCGGCCTTTTCCCGCTTCAGCGCATCAATATAATCCTCCACCGGATTATTGATCCCGAGATCGATAATCTCGAACCCTGCCCCTTCCATCATCATCGCCACAAGGTTTTTGCCGATATCGTGGATATCGCCCTTCACCGTGCCGATCACCATTTTGCCAAGCTGCGGCGCGCCGGTCTCCACCAGAAGCGGCTTGAGGATATGCATCCCCTTTTTCATTGCGCCCGCCGCCAGCAGCACTTCGGGCACAAACAGAATACCATCGCGAAAATCAATGCCGACAATGCGCATGCCTTCCACCAGAGCCTTGGTCAGGATGTCATAGGGCGTCCAGCCGCGCTTGAGCAGGATATGCACCGCCTCGGCAATTTCGTCGGCCATGCCGTCATAAAGGTCATCGTGCATTTGCAGCACAAGTTCGCTATCGTCCAGTTCATCAAGGATGAGATCGTCTTCTTCGTCTGACATTGGGCTATCCCTCAGTTGTGGTGATTTGCCAAGCAATTCACTTGTCTGTCAAGTTTTGGCGCATTTGCCGGAGATCATTTAGCGATAACCGACAAAGCACCGCCTCACAACGACTATTTACGTCGTCTGCGCATGCGTTTTGGCGCAGGGGCATCGCCGGTGCCATCGGAAGTGGAAGAAAACCCGCCCAGCACCGCTTCGATTTCTGCATCTGTGGGCGGCGGCCCGATCGGGGTTTCCTCCAGCGCTTTGCGCATGGCTTTCAGATGCTCGGGCATAGTGCCACAGCAGCCGCCGATGATTTTCGCGCCGGCATTCCTGACCATCACCGCATATTGCCCCATCAGCTCGGGCGTGCCGTCATAATGAATGTGTCCATGCACAAATTTCGGAATGCCCGCATTGCCCTTGGCCACAATCGGCACCTCGGGGTTGGCCGCCGCAAAGCCCTGAATGGTGCGCAAAAGGTCCGAGGCCCCCACACCACAGTTAGCGCCAAAGCCAACAGGGCGATTCTCGATGCTCTGCACCATATCCACCATGCCCGAAGACGTTAGCCCCATCATGGTCCGCCCAGCGGTGTCAAAGCTCATGGTGCCAACCCAAGGCGCGTCGATATTCGCAAAAGCCTCGGCGGCTGCACGATATTCCTCGGGGGCGGAAATGGTTTCCAGCCACAGCACATCGGCCCCGCCTTCCATCAAGGCCGCGCCCTGCTCCTGAAACATCTCCACAGCTTCCGCATGGGAAAGTGGCCCGAGTGGCTCGAAAATCTCGCCGGTCGGGCCAACAGAACCAGCTACCACCACAGGCCGCCCCGCCTTGCCGGCCACTTCGCGGCCCAGCTCGGCTGCGGCTTTATTCAGCTCGCGCACGCGGTGTTGGGCATTGTGCAATTTCAGCCGCGCTGCGGTGCCGCCAAAAGAATTGGTCAGAAAAATATCCGAGCCGCTATCGACCGCATCCTGATAGAGCGCCTTGATCTTTTCCGGCTGGTCCACATTCCACAGCTCCGGCGCTTCGCCTGCTTCCAGCCCGCGGTTAAACAGGTTGGTGCCGGTGGCTCCGTCGGCCATCAGCCAGTCTTTTTCCGCCAGAAGCTTGCTTAGCAAATTCATATCATCCAACCTGTTTTTCTGCGATCAGGCGCAAACGCTCGATCATGGCCCGCAGGCCGTTGCTACGCTGTGCCGAAAGATGCTGGTCCAGCCCAAGCCGCCCCATCTCCTTTAGCGCGTCAACCTTTAGCGCATCCTTGCTGGGCAATCCATCATAAAGCGCGTGCAATATCGCGATCAACCCGCGCACGATCATCGCATCGCTATCACCGGTGAAATGCAGCACATCGCCGTCCATTTCCGGCATGATCCAGACCTGCGAGGCACAGCCATGCACCTTGGTTTCGGCGATCTTATGCGCCTCGTCCATCGGCTCCATTTTTTTGCCAAGGTCGATCACATAGCGGTAGCGGTCTTCCCACTCGTCGATAAACTCGAAATCCTCGACAATCTCTTCAAATTTTTCCGTGGCCATAGTCTCTGACTCCTTTTGTCGAGTATTTAGAGGCTAAGACCTCGATCGTCCAGCCCCATGTGGCGCTTTGCCCGTGCCTGCCGGGGCAATTGCCCGATCGGGAACCAAAGGTTATATGGAAATCCGGCAAGTGGCAGCTTTGCCGGTCAGGCAGGGAAATATTGCCCCCCCCAAAAAGCCGGGTGGAGATCTATAGAGGGATACAATGGAAAACGAGAAAATCATAACCGCACATAAACATTCAATACAACACCGGCAGGAAATCGAGGCCAGCGCATTATGTGGCTGCTTTCATTGCATTTCGGTCTTCATTCCGTCGAGGATATCCGATTGGTGCGATGATGGTCAAACAGCCTTGTGCCCATCTTGCGGGATCGATTCTGTGATTGGCGAGGCTTCTGGCTATCCGATCGAAAGAAAATTCTTGATATCAATGAACCGACACTGGTTTTGAAGGAGCAGCTGTCCCTTCGGGATAAATGGGCAATCCATCGTTTTGTCGATATCCGGCTTTGGATGATTACCCCATGAGGAAATACTATTCTATGCGGCGCAAGGCCCAGGCCAGCGCGGCTTCCACGGTTTCGACCATCTGCATTTCCGGCAGCTTAGGCCGCTCGATCAATATCACCGGAATGCCGAGCGCCCGCGCTGCGCCGAGCTTGGGCCATCCGCCCTGCCCGCCGGCATCATGCACCACCAGCGCATCGATCCCCTGCGCTTGCAGCTCCGCGATTTCCCCTGCAATATCAAACGGCCCGCGCATGGCCCGCAGCCGGCCCGAGGGCGGCAGCGGCGGGTGTGGCGGATTGCGGCTGCGAATGCAAAGCTCGATATCCGAAAGCCGGTAAAAGGGGGCCAGCCGCCCGTTTCCCACCGCTAAAAGCGCCCGTTTGGCCCCGCTTCCGGCCAGGGCTTCCGCCGCGCGCTCGGCGTTTTCGGCCATGGTCCAGTCATCTTCCGGCGTGGCCTGCCAGCCCGCCCGCGCCAGCCCGATATGGGGTTTGCCCCGCATTGATAGCGCCGCACATTCCCAAAGGTCGGTATCAAACGGATGCGGCGCGATTACCGCGACCTCTCCGGCAGGATCCACCACAATACCCGCCTTCTCCAGCGCATTTTCCAGCAATTCGGCCTCACGCGAGCCGCCGATCAGCGCCAGCTTCATAGCTCGATGATGGTCACGCCCTTCGGCCCGGCCGAAAGGGCGATCTCGCCCGCTTTCAGGCGCAGCGCATCTGCGCCAAACACCTCGCGCCGCCAGCCCTGCAGCGCATGCACATCGGGGTTCTCCTCGCTCGCGATCCGGTCCAGATCGGCGGCGGTGGCGATCAGCTTGCTTGCCACGCCCTCGGCCCCCGATTTGGCCTTCAGCAACACCCGCAGCAAATCCCCGAGCGCCTCGTTGCCCTGGGGCTTTTCGCGCGATTTCGGGGGCTTGGGCAGGTCCTTTTCCGGCACCGCCATGCCGGCCTTTACCGCCTTCAATATCCCCTCGGCAATCGGCCCCTTGCGGCCTTCGCGCAGCAGGCGAGAGCGCCCGAGATCCTTCAGATCCTGCGGCTTGTTCGCCGCCAGCTCCAGCAATGCGTCATCCTTATAAACCCGGGGTCGCGGAATATTCCGGTCCTGCGCATAGCCTTCGCGAAATTCGGCCAGCGCATGCGCCACCGCCAGAAAGCGCGGCGAATTGCTGCGGGTTTTCAGCCTCTTGCCGGCATCCTCGGGGCGGATAACATAGGTCTCGGGATCCATCAATACCGCCAGCTCCTCTTCCACCCAGCCTTCGCGCCCCTTCGCCTTCAGCTGCCTGGCGAGAAATTCATACACCACCCGCAAATGGGTCACATCGCCAATGGCATAGGTTTTTTGCTTGTCAGTCAATGGCCGCCGAGACCAATCGGTAAAGCGGCTGGATTTATCCACCTGCTCTTTCGCGATCTTGCGCACGAGGGTCTCATAGCCGACCTGCTCGCCAAAGCCACATACCATCGCCGCGACCTGCGTATCAAAAAACGGCTTTGGAATCACCCCCGCCTCGACCGCGAAAATCTCCAGATCCTGCCGCGCGGCGTGGAAAACCTTCACCACGTTTTCGTCCTTGAACAGATCATAGAGCGGCGCGAGATCAATGCCTGCGGCCAGCGGATCAATCAGCGCCGCGCCGCTATCGCCCTCGCCGGGCATAGCGAGCTGCACGAGGCAGAGCTTGGAATAATAGGTCCGCTCGCGCAAAAATTCGGTATCTACGGTCACGTAGGAATGGGAGGCGCAAGCGGTGCAAAACTCGGCCAGCGCCCCGGTGGTTGTTATTGTTTTCATAACCCTGCTATATCTCTGAAATAAGCTGATTGCCACCATTTTTGAGGCCCCTATGCGTGCAAAACTGGATTTTGACCTTGCGACCCCCGAAGCGCCCCCCGAAGCGTCTATTGAAGCGGCGGTAAAATTGCTGGAATCGGGCTTTCTGTTTCGCTATGCGGAGATGGGGGCCGAGGGCAATGAGGCCGCGCTGCTGGAGCAGGAATTCGCCGCGCTGCTGGGGCGAAAATACTGCATTGCCGTCAATTCCGGCGGCTCGGCCATTTTTCTGGCGCTCAAGGCGGCGGGGGTGCAGGCGGGCGACAAGGTGCTGCTCAATGCCTTTACCCTGGCTCCTGTTCCCGGCGCGATCGAGCATCTGCATGCGGAACCGGTCTTGGTGGAGATCAACGAGCGCCTCGTGATTGACCCGAGCGATTTGCGCGCCAAGGCCGAGGCCTCGGGGGCGCGCTACCTGCTTATGTCTCACATGCGTGGCCATGTGGCCGATATGGATGCGATAGCGGCCATCTGCCAAGACCTTGGCATTATGATGATCGAGGATTGCGCCCACACTATGGGCGCCACATGGAACGGCGTGCAAACCGGTAATTTCGGCCTTGCAGGCGCATTTTCCAGCCAAAGCTACAAGCAGTTCAACACCGGCGAAGGAGGGCTGATCGTAACAGATGACGAGGACCTCGCCGCCCGCGCCATTCTGATGTCTGGCAGTTATATGCTCTATCCGCAGCATAAAGCCGCCCCTCCGGAAGCCGTGTTTGCGCGCTGGAAGGGGCGCATGGCCAATCACTCGATGCGGATGTCGGCGCTGGTGGCCGCGATCCTGCGCCCGCAGCTCCCCTTGCTTGCGGCCCGCAATGCCCGCTGGCGCAAGATGCATGACCGCATCGCCGAGCGCCTGCGCAGCCATCAGCTCATCCGCCTGCCAAAGCGCCCTGCGGCGGAAGATTACACCCCGACCTCGCTGCAATTCTTTATGGAAGGGCTGGATCAGGCGCAAATCGAGGCGGTAATCAAGGATAGCACAGCCCATGGCGTGCCGATCAAATTCTTCGGCGGCGATACGCCCGAAGGCTTCACCTCGCGCGCGCCCCATTGGGAATATGTTTCGCCCCAGCCCCTGCCTCGCTCCGAAGCGATTCTGGGCCGGCTTTGCGATATTCGCCTGCCGCTGGGGCTAAGCGATGCGCAGGCCGATACGCTGGCGCAAGTAGTGCTGGAAAGCCTGAGCGAGGCCCTGCCATGAGCCGCCTGACCCTGCGCAATATCGAGATCTTTATTGCCGCCATCGAGGAAGGCTCTGTCGCCGCCGCCGCCCGCCGGCTGAATACCAGCCCGTCTTCCATCTCCCAGCATCTCAGCAATCTGGAGGAGGACCTCGGCACCATGCTGATAGATCGCACAAGCCGCCCGCTGGCGCTCACCCCGGCCGGTGTGCTTTTTCGCCGCCGAGCAGCCAATATCCTCAATGAAGCCATCCGCGCCCGCGCCGAGCTGGCGGCAGCGGATTTCACCGCCCTCAGCCACCTATCGCTCGCCGTGATTGATGATTTCGAGCCAGACGTAACCCCCGCTCTTATGGCAAGCCTCGCCGCGGAAATGCCCGATTGCCACATTGTATTGCGCACAGGGGCCAGCCACGAAAACCTCGCTGCGCTGGAGGCCCGCAGCGTGGATATGTGCATCGCGGCCGAGCCGGACACGCCGGAAAGCTGGATGGAAATCTACCCGCTCCTGAACGAACCTTTTGTGCTGCTGGCTCCCAAGGGGCTTGTCGACCAAAGCAAACCTGCCCTGCCCCAACTGCTTAAAAAGCCGTTTATCCGCTTTCCGCGCGATCAGGTGGTGGGACGAATGATCGAAGCCCGCCTGACCGCAGAGCGCCTGAACCTGCCGCAAATATTCGAGATCGACAGCTACCAGTCCATTATGGCCATGGTAGCCCAAGGCACCGACTGGGCGATTGCGCCGCCCATGTGCTATTTGCGCGCACAACGATTCCAGCCGCAGGTAGACATGCTCCCCCTGCCCTTTCCCATCACCCGCCGCATCTCGCTCTTCGCTCGCAAAAACACCCTCGAGCAAATGCCAAAAGACATCGCCACACGGTTATCAGCGCTAATTGAAGAGATGCTGGTGCGCCAGGCCACGCGTGACCACCCCTGGCTGGATAGCGGATTTAAAACGCTCTAATTCCCGACCATCCTTTCTTGCAAGCCCAAGGCGCCGCACGCGGTGATGAGGTGGCCGCCCGAAGGCAAGCGAAGCGAGGCCGCAAGGGTGTCGCCGAAGAAGCGCGATGCCAACGTTTTTTACAGTTCCGCCCTTGCTTTTCCTCCTTGGGGGGCAAGCCCCCCGTCGAAAAAGCACGGTTTTCAGCAAGCTGAAAACACGGGTTGCCGCCGGCCGTGGCCTCGCTACGCTCGGCGGCCTGCCTGGCAGGTGTTTTTATGAAGCAATCAGCATCCGCGCTTCGGTTACGCAATCCAGAATATGGCTGACCGTCTCGTCCAGATCCTCGCGGCTCATGCCCACCGGCAGCCGGATATCGCAAGCCCGCTTCAGCATGGCGCGCGTAATGGGCAGCTCGGGCACATTGCCGATGAACCTCCAGTTCCAGAATACCCGGGCATTGTCGCCCTGCATGCCGAAAATAGCAATCGCCTGCCCGCGCGCGGCAGAAATCTCCATCACCCGCATGGCCTGTGCATCATCAAAGCCGACCAGATTGAATTGTAGCGAATCCGGCGCGCGGCGCTCGCGCATATCCGCCGGCGGCACCGAAATCAGCGGCGAGGCGTTCAGCTTTTCCGCCACGTAATTATAATTCGTCAGCCCCTTGCCCACCCGCTCGTCAATCAGCGGGATTTGCGGGCGGATAACGGCCGCCGAGAGGTTGTTCATCCGCAGGTTAAACAGTGGAAACTGGTTCTGGTATTTTTCAAACGGCACTTCGGGGTAGCCATGCTTGGCCCAGTTATGCTCATATGCCCCCGACATAAACACCGCCTTGGCGATGATATCGGCATCATCTGTCAGCAAAATCCCGCCCTCGCCGCCATTGACCATTTTATAGCTCTGAAAACTGAAGCAGCCAACCGCGCCAATAGTGCCAACCTTGCGGTTGTTCCAGAGCGTGCCAAGCGAATGCGCAGCATCCTCCACCAACGGCACGCCGCGCTCATCGCAAAGCGCCTTGATCGCATCCATATCCGAGGTATGCCCGCGCATATGCGAGATCACAACCGCCGAGATATTCCCGTCCAGCTTGGCGGCAAAATCATCCATGTCGATCCGCAGATTTTCGCCCACCTCGACAAGCACGGGCAGCGCCCCCGCATGCACCACCGCCGAAGGCACCGCCGCAAAGGTCCATGCCGGAATAAGCACCTGATCGCCGGGCTTCACGCCCACACAAAGCATGGAGAGATAAATCGCCGAGGAAGCCGAATTTACCGCAAGTGCGTATTTACTGCCCATATAGGCGGCAAATTCTTTTTCCAGCAGGGTGACCTGCGATATTTTGGAGGTGTAGCGAAAAAGATCGCCGCTTTGCATCATCGCCTCGACCACCTCGCGGGCGGCTTCGGGGATCGGCTCTGCATCATATACGCTACGTTTGCTCGACATATCGTTCTCTTTTGTTAAATATTATATTCAACAAATCCATACAGAAGCATTATCGATTCGCCAAAGACTAGTTTCCCCCTTGAGCGAATTCCCGCCTCTTTCTCCTGAAAACTCAACAACAAACGCGAATATCCTGCCAAAAGGCAGGTAGTGGATACGATAGCGAGGGGGAAAACTGGCTCCGGCGGTAGGGATCGAACCTACGACAAATTGATTAACAGTCAACTGCTCTACCACTGAGCTACGCCGGAACAGGCTGCGCGATTGCGCTGGTGAAGGCGATATAGCAAAGCCGGTTTCGGGCGACAAGCGGATAATTGGCAATAGCGGAAATTTTCTGCGCGCCGCCCCGCCCTATGCTTTGCGCTCAAAGCGCCCGTCAAACCGAATCGGACCATCACAGCGCACGACTTCCCGCCCGCACAGGTCGATCAGATGCGAGAATACATTGCGCGCCGCCATCGGCAGCAAGTAATCCTCCAGCCCTGAATATACCGATTGCGTGATGGCCTCGACCCTGCCCGGCAGCGCCGCCAATATCTGCGCTTCCCGCGCCTTTCGATGCGCCAGCTGATAAGCCAGCATGGCAGGAGCATCCGGCAATACCGCCCCGTGTCCGGGAAAATAGGTGGTCTCGTCGCGGCGCTGCATTTTTTTCAGCGATGCCATGAATTGTGTCAGATCGCCATGGGGCGGTGATACCAGCGTGGTCGACCAGCCCATCACATGATCGCCGCTAAACACCCCGCCCCCGAAAGCAAAGCACAGATGGTTGCCCATATGGCCGGGGGTGTGCAGCGCCTCCAGCTGCCAGCCGGCCCCGGCTATAATATCCCCGTCCGCCAGCCGGATATCGGGCGCAAATGCGGCATCCACCCCCTCGCCGCCCTCAAGCTCGCCTTTCAGGCCCAGCATGGTCCGGCTTAGCCCCGCATCGCTTGGCCCAAAGCCCAGCACCGGCGCATCGGTCGCCTCGGACAGCCGCCGCGCCAATGGCGAATGGTCCACATGCGAATGGGTGACAAGAATATGGCTCACCCGTCGCCCTGACAGCGCCGCAAGCAGGGCTGCCAGATGGCGGTCATCCTCCGGTCCGGGATCGATCACCGCCACCTCGCTTTCCCCGAGGATATAGCTGTTGGTGCCGGTAAAGGTCATGGGCGAGGCATTGGGCGCGGTCACCACCTGCAAGCCCGCAAGCAGGGTTTCGGGCTGGCCGGTCAGCGGCGCGTGCCGGGTATTGAACATATTTTGCCCCCTTGCCTAATATTGCAATGCCGCTTAACGCTTACCTATGAAATTTGGCTGGCTCAAGAGATACATGCCGCGCTCGCTGTTTGGACGGGCGCTTCTGATCCTGCTCTTGCCGGTGATCGGGCTGCAACTGGTGGTGGGTCAGGTATTCATCCAGCGGCATTTTCAAAGCGTTACCGAGCAGATGGCGGAATCGGTTATTCTGGAAATCAACTACGCCATAGAACAGGTCGCCCGCTTTGAGGATCCCAAGCCTGCGCTGGACGAAATATCGGTCAATCTGGAAATGTTGCTTTTGCTAAGTCCCGAAATCCCGACCCTGAAGGCCGATCGGGTGGTATTTTATGATCTGCCCGGCAAGACCCTGATCGAAGCCCTGCACCGCGAGATCGAAGCGCCGATCACGGTGGATCTGCTCAGCTTTCCCAATCGGGTATCGATCAATGTGCTGACCGAAAAGGGCTTGCTGGAGGTGGTGGTGGCGCGCAGCCGCGTTACGGCAAACAATCCGCATCAGCTACTGGTTCTGATGCTCTTCACCTCGATCATCCTCACGGTGATCTCGATCCTGTTTCTGCGCATCCAGCTACGCCCGATCAACCGGCTGGCCGAGGCCGCCGAAGCCTATGGCAAAGGCCAGCAAATGCCGGTGCACCCCTCCGGCTCGACCGAGGTGCGCCGCGCGGCGCTGGCGTTTTTGAGCATGCGCAACAAGCTGGAGCGGCAGGTGGAGCAGCGCACGCAGATGCTTTCGGCCGTGAGCCATGATCTGCGCACCCCGCTAACACGCATGAAGCTGGCCGCCGAAATGATGGAGGAAGGCGAGGATCTGAAGCCCGATATTGCGGAAATGGAGCATATGCTGGATGGCTTTCTTGCCTTTGCCCGCGATAACCGCACCGAAGAAGGCCGCCCCGCCAATCCGGCCACCCTGGCCAAAGAGGTGGCGGCAAAGCTGGGGGATATACCCGTTAAGGTCACCTATTCCACCGGTGATACCTCCAACGTGGTGCTGCGCAAGGACGCGGTCGCGCGGGCGCTGCAAAATCTTGTGAACAACGCGCTGCACCATGCCAATACCGTCGAAATCCATGTCCGCCTTTCGCGGCGGTTTCTCGAATACCGGGTGGAGGATGACGGCCCGGGCATTGCGCCCGAAGACTACGAGCGCGCGCTCCAGCCTTTTTCGCGCCTCGATACCTCGCGCAACCAGAACGGCATGGGCGGTGTCGGGCTGGGGCTGAGCATCGCGCAGGACGTGGCGCGCGGCCATGGCGGCACGCTGGAACTGGCCAGAAGCGCCAGGCTTGGCGGGCTGAGCGCGCGGCTGATCATTCCGCGATAGCCCGCGTATGCGCCAGCCCG
>JALSHK010000235.1 GCA_026982275.1 Paracoccaceae bacterium
CCGTGCCCACCATCGGGGAGGTGACCGCGCCGGCATGTTGCGCCGGATCTTCGGGCAGGGCCGCAGCCGGTGCCGCGGCAACAGGGGGGGCAATGGCCGGGGCTGCTGCCGCAACAGGTGCCGCCACAACAGGCGCCGGTGCCGCTACGATTTCGCGTGCTACACGCACATCGATCGAATCGCTTTCGCCATAATCTCTACTCACCTCGATCTCGGTCAGGTCATTGGCGCGCAGAATTTCAGACAGCGCTTTGATAAATTCGACATCGGAATCAAGTTTGTTGGTGCCCATCATTTCCCTCGGGTTTTTTGCCGCTCTGGCCGGCGTGGTAAATTCTCGCGCAGTATACGCCAGTTACACAAAAACGAAAAGCGCCGAGTTGGCTCCCGGCGCTTTTAAGCTGTGGTTTTTGCGGGTTTATTCCAGAGAGTCGCGAATATCATCCACAATTTGCTGCATCTGCGCGATCGGAACATAGCCACGCATAAAGCGGTCTTCCATCACATAGGTCGGTGTGCCGGTGATTTGCAGTTGCTGGGCCAATGCGTAATTGGACTGGATCATCTGGGTGATAATCGGAGAGGACAGGGTTTCCATCATCTTGGCAGAATCCGCCCCGACGCTTTCCGCGATCAAAGGCAGGGAAATCTCGGTCAGCGGGCCGTTTTCACGCATCAAGGCGTCATAAAACGCGGCGTAAATATCGTCGCCGTCATTGATCAGCACCGCAATGGCCGCGCGTGAAGACAGGGTGCTTTGCTCGCCCAGAATCGGAAACTCCTTGGTAATCAGCTTGATATCGGGGTTGTCTTCCAGCAGCTGCATCACCTCGGGATGGGCGCGTTTGCAATAGCCGCATTTATAATCAATGAATTCCACCATAAGGATCGTGCCGTCGGGGTTGCCGCCGATATGGGAATATCCGTCATTGAAAATCTGGTCATAATATTCGTTGATCAGGGCCTCATCGGTCATTGCGGCTTGCTGATTCTGGCGCTGCTCAAGCACAGCAACGGCCTCCATGATTACTTCGGGGTTTTCCAGCAGGTATTCGCGCACAGCGGCGCCGAAATCCTCGCGCTGGGTGGCGTCGAGGTTGGAAAAATCCTGCGCGGTGGCAAGGGTTGTAAACATCCCGAAAAACAGGGATAGAAAAATCGAGCGCATAGGTCGGTCTCCGGTTAGGCCTGGCGCATCTTGACGGATGGCGCGAAAAGGCGTCATTACAGTATCCGCAGTAAGGAGCATTTTTATGAAAATATCAAGCCGTGGAGATGTCGCTCCCTTTATCGTGATGGACGTGATGGAGGCCGCCAGAAAAGAAGAAGAAAAAGGCCGGAGTATTATCCATATGGAGGTGGGGCAGCCCGGCACCGGCGCGCCGGAAGCCGCACGGCAGGCGCTGGCGCAGGCAATGGAGACCGGACCGTTGGGCTATACGGTAGCGCTCGGAATTCCGGCGCTGCGAGCGCGCATATCGCGGCATTACAAGGCGCAATACGGGCTGGATATCGCCCCCGAGCGGGTGGTCGTGACCGCCGGCTCCTCGGCGGGTTTTTTGCTCTCTTTCATCAGCCTGTTTGATACCGGAGACAGGGTGGCCATCGGTGACCCGGGCTATCCGAGCTATCGCAACATATTGAAATCACTCGGGCTTGAGCCGGTTCGGCTGGAAACCACGTTGGAAAACCGCTTTCAGCCGATCGCCGGCGATATTGATAATGTGCAAGGGCTTCTGGTGGCCAGCCCCGCCAATCCGACCGGCACCATGCTGGGCAAGCCCGAGCTGGGGGCGCTGATCGAGCGCTGCGCGGCAAAGGGGATCAGCTTTATCTCTGACGAGATTTACCACGGTATCGGCGCGCAAAAGCCGGTATCCGCGCTCGAAATCAGCGACGATATTTATGTGATCAATTCCTTTTCCAAGTATTTCTCCATGACCGGCTGGCGCATTGGCTGGATGGTGGTGCCGCCATCCCATGTGCGCCGGATCGAGCGGTTGAGCCAGAATCTGTTTATCTGCGCTTCGCATGCCTCGCAGGTGGCAGCCTTGGCTGCGATGGATTGTGAGGATGAATTGCGCTGCCATCAAGAAACCTATGCCCGCAATCGCGCGGTGATGATCAAAGGCCTGCCCAAGGCCGGTTTTCCGAATTTCGCCCCGCCGGACGGCGCGTTTTATATCTATGCCGATGTGTCGGACCTGACAGATAACAGCCTTGATCTGGCAGCCGAAATTCTGCGGGATGCAGGCGTGGCCACCACCCCGGGGCTGGATTTTGACCCCCTGCGCGGGCATCAGACCCTGCGGTTTTCCTATGCGGGCAAAACCGAAGATATGATCGAGGGCATCGCACGGCTGCAAGCGTGGTTTGCTGCGCGATAAAAAAGGCCCCCGATCATCGGGGGCCTGATATTTTCCGGTTATAAATGCCGCTTAGGCCTTGGGCTTGCGAGACCACCAGCCGCGCCGCTTGGGCTTGCCTTCCGCTTCCGCCGGTGCCGCTTCCACTGCGGCAGTTTCCACTGCGACTGCTTCAGCCGGAGCTGTTTCAACCAGTGCAGCTTCCTCTGGTTCGGCGCTCGGGGCTTTGGCCATCACGCGCTGGCGCTTGGGTTTTTCAACCGGCGCTTTTGCCGCTGGCTCGGGGCTTGGTTCTGCTTCGGCAGGCGCTTGAACCTCTGGTGCTACAACTTTAGACGCTTCTTCAGCCCCGGGGGCTTCGGCAGCGGGTTTCGGGCGTGTCCGCGTGCGGCTGCGCCGTTT
>JALSHK010000236.1 GCA_026982275.1 Paracoccaceae bacterium
GATCGGGCATGGGGTGGCCTTTATCTTTGTTTTCTATCTCTTAGCCTGTCATTCGGGCATGGTCCAGCCGCCAGACGGCGCGCGGGGCCTTCATGCGCTGTCTGGCGCAGGGTGCCAATCGGGCGGGGCCATGTGAAAACCGTCAAAATGGAAAGCGGGGGATACGGTGCAGCCCACCAGCGTCCAGTCACCAAGGCTTTCTGCCGCCTGCCAATGGCCCTTTGGCACAATGACCTGAGCGTGCTGGCCGTTCATAATATCCGGCCCCAGAACCATATCCATGATCGGGCCGGTATCCGCCTTCGCCGTTTGCAGCCGTAGCGGTGCGCCGGCATGAAAATGCCATATCTCGGTGGAATCAATCCAGTGCCAATGGGAGCGCTCTCCCGCTTCCAGCAGATAATATATTGCGCTGCCCGTGGGGCGCTCTCCAACCCCGGAAAGCCATGTCTGGCGATACCATCCGCCCTCGGGATGGGGGGAAAGGTCAAGTTTTTCAATGATGTTTGCGGCGCTGTTCATCCAATGCCCTTTCACAAAAAAGCCCGCAACCAAATGGCTGCGGGCTAAAATATTTATGCTGCCGGAATTATTGGCCGACAACCTTGATCCGGCCTTCGACTGTCGTATGCACGCCGCCCTGGTCGATGATATAGTCGATCACGTCATTCGCCATCAGCTTGCCATTGCCGGTGTCGATCAGCATGCGACCGCCCCCGAGCATGCCATAGCCGTCACCGCCGCCCATGGCGTAGTTGTTGGTGGCGAATTTATAAACCGCATTCACATCCACCTCGCTATCGCCGATCATAAGCTGCACGATGCGAGAGCCGGCCGGTGCGGTCGGATCATAGATGATGCTCATGCCCGAGATCTGCGGGAAGCGGCCAGAGCCGTCTTCAACGCGGCTGACGCCGTTTTCCATCGCATCAAGGATCTGCTGGCCGGTGATTTCGCTCAGCACGGTCACATTGCCAAAGGGCAGCTCGGTCAGGATATCGCGGCGGGTCAGCATGGTGCCGGCTTCATAGGTGCGATCGGCGCGGATGCCGCCGCCATTGGCCATGGCCACATCGGCACCGGTCGCCCAGCGCATGGCATCCGCCACAAGATTGCCGATGGCGGCTTCTTCACCGCGCACCACATTGCGGCGCGAGTCAAGCGGGCCGGTGGTGGCACCGATTTCCACATCCAGGCTTTCATCAAGCTGCTTCTGGAACGCGTTAACCAGAACCATCGATTCAGGGTCGGGCGTTACAGTTGCGGTATCGATAAAGCGGAAATTCGGCACCCATGTAACATTGCGCTTGCCGCGCTTTTCGCCAATGGTCACTTCCAGATCGATCGGAGACAGGAAGCGCCCGTCGATCGAGGTTTCGATATAGGCGGTGCGGCCATCATAGGAGGTGGCGTAGGAGTGGTCATCGCCCGAGAGGATCACGTCGAACTCGCCGCTGCTGATCAGCAGGCGGTCATTGGACATTTCGGTCTGCACCACGCCGATCACCAGATCCGCACCGGCATCGCGGGCGGCTTTGGCAGCGGCGATGCCGGTTTCAACCGTGCCCAGAAATACCAGATCGCCAGAGGCCGTCACCTCGGGGGTGGTATCCTGCGCCACAGGCACCAGCGCCACTTTTACGCCTTCGAATTCCTTCATCATGGTGCCACCGATGCCATCAACGGGAGATCCATCGGCATTGGTGATATTCACCGCTGCCCACGGATAATTTGAATCCGCCATTTTTTCGAGGAAATTTTCTACGCCGAAATCAAACTCGTGATTGCCGGGCACGGCGATATCAAACGGCACGATATTGCTGAGGTCGATCATGTTCTGGCCTTGGTCAAAGCCCGACAGGATCGAGGGCGAGAGCATATCGCCATCAAATACATAGAGAAAATTCGGGTTGGCCTCGCGCTCGGCGCGGGCGATGGCATTGAGGCGGGCCATGCCGCCGCGCCCGTCTTCTTCGGCGAAATTATAAATATCGCCAATGCCCAGAATGGTGATGCTCACGGTTTGCGCCATGGCGGAGGTCATCAGCACGGCGCTAAGCGCGGTCGCGCCCAGAACGGTGGTGAATGCACGTGTCGAGAATGTCATAGGAGTGTCCCTTCCTGCGGTTTATATTGCCTTGCCCGAAAATCGGGCGACCCGGGCAGCATGCGCGATTCCTTAGCCAAACTCAAGGCGATATGCGGCATTCCCCGCGCCGGCCGGATTAAGAAAATACCGACCAGTTCATCTGGCGGGCCAGTCTGGCCATCGCCAGGGTGCCAAGCCGGGAATTCCCCTGTTCATTCAATCCCGGAGACCAGACTGCAACGCTGGCCACGCCCGGCACGATCGTTAATATTCCGCCGCCCACCCCGCTTTTGCCTGGCAGCCCGACTTGAAAGGCAAATTCGCCGGAGCCGTCATAATGGCCGCAGGTCAGCATCAGCGCGCAAATTCTGCGGGCACGATCCGGCCCGATCAGCCTGGGCATTTCCGGTGCCCCGACCAAAAACCGGCCGGCCCGGGCCAGCTGCACTACCGTCATTTCGATGGCACATTGGTGGAAATATGTGCCAAGGGTAAGCTCGACGGGGTTTTTGAGATTTCCAAATGCGGCCATGAAACTGGCCAGCGCAAAATTCCTGTGCCCGTGGAAGATTTCGGATTTGGCTACGGATTCGTTGATATGGATATCGGGATCATCCGCCGCAGCGCGCACAAATTGCACGATCTCCGCCAGAGCCTGCCTCGGGGTTCGGCCC
>JALSHK010000237.1 GCA_026982275.1 Paracoccaceae bacterium
GCGCGTTCATGCGTTCTGGTAAAGGCGAAAGGCTGCGCCGCGTCAAGCCCCCGTTATGCCGGTGATCTCGGCGGCCACCTTTTTCACCATCGGGCCGGTTTTGGCCACCATTTCGCGGGTGAAGCGCTGGGCGGGGCCGGATACGGAAACCCCCGCCACCGGCTGGCCTTCGCGGTCAAAAATAGCCGAGGCGATGCAGCACATGCCCGTGTGCTTTTCCTCGTTGTCAAACGACCAGCCCCGCGCTTTGGCCCGCGCCAGATCCTGCCAGAGCGCCTCGGTGCTGGTAAGGGTTTTTTCGGTGAATTTGGGCAAACCATTGGCGCGCAGGGTTTGCTCTACCTCGGCTTCGCCCAAATGGGCCAGCATGGCTTTGCCGATGCCCGAGGCATGCATCGGGCTGCGCGCGCCGGCCTGAAACATGGCCCTGATCGGATTGAGCGATTCGATCTGCGAGATGAATACGATAAACCCCTGATCGGCGATGCCCAGATTGGCGGTCTCGCCGGTTTGCTCCATTAATTGCCGCATCGGGGCTTGTGCGGCCTCCACCAGATTGGAGCGGCGCAAATAGGTATTGCCAACCCGAAATGCCCCGATTCCGACCGACCATTCCTGCGTTTGGCCGTCAAAATCGGCAAAGCCGTGCGATTGCAACGTGGCCAAAAACCGATGCACAGTGGAGGGCGGCATTTCGACTTGTCGCGCCAGCGCGCTCAGGGTGGCGCTGCGATGCCGGGCCAGCGCGCTCAGGATTGTCAGCCCGCGATCCAGCGCCTGCACCGGCTGGGCAACAGCGGCGGCCGTGGCGCTGCGCGGGCGTCCGCGCTTGGGCTTATCTGCGAATTCGACAGTCATGGGACCTCCGGAAAAAGAGTATAGCTCTATAATAAAAAATATTTCCAAAAATGCACACGAAAAGAATGGAAAAATATTATAGTAGTTAAATCAATGAGATAGGGATTATTTTACGTTATTGGAAAACATTTTCAGAAAAATTGCAAAAGGAAATATAGCCGATATTATAGGGGGAAACAGCTATATAGAGAATCCTCATGCACAATCAAAACCCCGTTTTTATTCCCGGCCCGACCAACATACCCGAGGCCCTGCGCCGCGCGGTGGATATGCCGACGATGGACCACCGCTCTGCCGGCTTCAAGGATATCCTGCATCCGGCGCTGGACGGGGTGAAAAAGGTGCTGAAATCCGAAACGGCCGAGGTGTTTCTGTTTCCCTCCACCGGCTCGGGCGGCTGGGAGGCCGCGCTGAGCAATACCCTTTGCAAGGGCGACAAGGTGCTGGCTTGCGAAAACGGCATGTTTAGCCAGAAATGGATTGATATGTGCCTGCGCCACGGGCTTGAGGTCGAGGTGGTGAAGGTGGAATGGGGCATGGGCATTCCGGCAGACCGCTTCGAGGAAATTCTGAGCGCGGATCGCGGCCACGAGATCAAGGCGGTGCTGGCCACCCATAATGAAACCGCCACGGGGGTTGTATCTGATATCGCGGCGGTGCGGGGGGCGATCAATGCCGCCGCCCATCCGGCGCTGCTGTTTGTGGATGGTGTCAGCTCGATCGGCTCGATGGATTTTCGCATGGATGAATGGGGGGTGGATGTGGCCATTACCGGCTCGCAAAAGGGCTTTATGCTGCCCGCCGGGCTGGCGATTGCGGCATTCAGCCCCAAGGCTTCGGCGATGGTGGAGCGCGCCACCCTGCCGCGCTGGTATTTTGATATCCGCGATATGCGCGCGGGCTATGCGGTGAACGGCTTTCCCTATACCCCGCCTGTGGGCATGATCAACGGGCTGAAAATGGCCAGCGAGATGCTGCTTTCCGAGGGGCTGGAGAATGTTTTTGCCCGCCATGCGCGGATAGCAACCGGCGTGCGCAAGGGGATTGCGGCGTGGAATATGCCGCTTTATGCGCAATCTCCGGAGCTGTTTTCCAATTCCGTGAGCGCGATCAAAACCCCTGACGGCTATGACGCAAACCAGATTGTGACATTGGCGAGCGACAAATATAACACTGCCTTTGGCGGCGGGCTGGGGCAGGTGGCGGGCAAGCTTTTCCGCATCGGCCATCTGGGCAGCCTGAGTGACATGATGGCGCTTTCGGGGCTGGCCGTGGCGGAAATGTGTATGAAAGATCTCGGATTTCCTATAACGCTGGGCGCGGGCGTGGCTGCCGCCCAAGAGCATTACCGCACATCAATATAGGAACGCCGCATGTATATCCCGACCCTAGACGACATGAAAACCGCCCGCGAAAGGGTGACGCCATATATCCACCGCACGCCGGTGCTGACCTCTGAATTCCTCAATGAACTCACGGGGGCAGAGCTGTTTTTCAAGTGCGAGAATTTCCAGAAAGCCGGGGCCTTCAAGGTGCGCGGGGCGTGCAATGCGGTGTTTGGCCTGCCCGATGATATGCTGGAAAAAGGCGTGGCGACCCATAGCTCGGGCAACCATGCGCTCAGCCTTTCCTATGCTGCGGGCCGGCGGGGGATTCCCTGCCATGTGGTGATGCCACGGACCGCGCCGCAAGCCAAAAAGGATGCGGTGCGCGGCTATGGCGGTATCATTACCGAATGCGAGCCAAGCACCAGCAGCCGCGAGGAAGTGTTTGCCAGGGTCGAGGCCGAAACGGGGGCGGAATTTGTGCATCCCTATAATGATCCGCGGGTGATCGCGGGGCAGGCGACCTGTAGCGCCGAGCTGATCGAGCAGGTGGAGAACCTCGATGCGGTGGTGGCCC
>JALSHK010000238.1 GCA_026982275.1 Paracoccaceae bacterium
GCAATGTCGCGGGACCGCGGCACGGCAACACAGCGCATAGATCAAGGTTATGGGCTTATTTGTGATGAGGCGGGGCATGTGCTTTCCGGCCTTGTTTTGAGCGCGGCCAACCAGGAACACGGCGTTATTTCGCTGCGCTCTGGCGAAAGCGGCCAGCTGCCTGATCTGCCCGTTGGCACGCGGTTGCGCATATTGCCCAACCATGCCTGCGCAACCGCCACGCAACACCAAGGCTATAATGTTATGCCCGCTGACAGCAGTAAACCATTGCAATATTGGCCCCGGTTTTCAGGTTGGTAATGCTGGCGCTGTCGCTTCGCGTTGAGGCGATGAGAGAGCCTGAGCCGGTGGCTTAGCTAACGGTGCGGGCGGGAGCCGGAAGTTTGTGAGGGAATTGGGACGGCGAGATTGCAGCCCAAATACAGAGGACGGAGGGGCAAACTTCAGCACAATAGCCATACGGGAAGTGGCTCTATTTTTCGGAGGGCAAAATTTGAGCCTGTAGGGATTTGAGCACATAAAGCCTGATCGCGGTGGCAAGGCCGGAGCTGCCAAGGCGTGCGTCATCAATTTCTGCGGCAAGGCCGTTGATAGTTTTGCCCTCGGCTTCCGCAATGCGCAGAAACGCCCGCCAAAACGGCTCTTCCAGCGATACAGAAGTGCGGTGGCCGTGCAGGGTCAGCGAGCGCTTCTTTGGCCGCGCATCAGACATCGCGCTTATGGCCATCCAGCACTCGCGCGGCCCGCACCGCTTGCGTTTGTTGCAACGTCTTTTCGGCCTTGGTACGGCCATGCAGGGCGGCATTCTGCTCAGATGCGGAACGTTTATTTGCACGTGTGGCCTGTTTGCGCTTCTGGCGCAAATTGATGATTTTGCTCATGTCATGCCCTTTGGTTGGGGCTAGTTTAGGTGCTGCCCTATAAAAATCAAGCTTGTGCATGGCGAGAACGAGACCTCCGGCGCTGTCAAGCCGAAGGCAAGGCGCAATTCCGGTGGTTACACCGAGAAACTGTGGCTATTTCGGCCCGATCATATCTTCCGGGCGCACCACACGGTCAAAGGTTTCGCCATCTACAAAGCCCAGCGCAATGGCTTCCTCCCGCAGGGTGGTGCCGTTTTTATGCGCGGTTTTGGCGACCTTGGTGGCGTTGTCATAGCCGATGGTCGGGGCCAGCGCCGTAACCAGCATCAGGCTTTCCTGCATCAGCTTTTCAATACGGGGTTTGTTGGCCTCGATGCCGTTCAGCATACGCCTGGTGAAGCTGTCACTGGCATCACCCAAAAGCTGGATGGATTGCAACAGGTTATAAGCCATCATCGGGTTATATACATTCAGCTCGAAATGCCCCTGCGAGCCGGCAAAGCCGATGGCGGCATCATTGCCCATAACGTGAATGGCCACCTGAGTGAGCGCCTCGGCTTGTGTGGGGTTTACCTTGCCCGGCATAATAGAGCTGCCCGGCTCGTTTTCCGGCAAGATCAGCTCACCAAGGCCCGATCGCGGGCCGGAGCCGAGAAAGCGGATATCATTGGCAATCTTATAAGCAGATCCAGCCACGGTTTTGAGCGCACCCGAGAGGTTTACCATCGCATCATGCGCGGCGAGGGCTTCGAATTTATTCGGGGCGGTCACGAAGGGCAGGCCGGTGATCTCGGCCATATTGGCGGCCACGGCCTCGCCCCAGCCGATGCGGGTATTCAGGCCGGTGCCTACAGCCGTGCCGCCTTGGGCCAGCTCGTAAATATCGGGCATAGCCGCCTCCACCCGCTTGATGCCCTGGCGGATCTGGTGGGCATAGCCCGAAAATTCCTGCCCGAGCGTCAGCGGAGTCGCATCCTGCGTGTGGGTGCGGCCGATCTTGATGATGTCCTTGAAGGCTTCGGATTTGGCCTCCAACCCTTCTGCCATGGTGATCAAGCCGGGCATCAGCACATCGCGCACCATCATTGCTGTGGCGATATGCATGGCGGTGGGAAAGGTGTCATTTGAGCTTTGCCCCATGTTGCAATGGTCATTGGGGTGGACGGGATCTTTGGAGCCAATAGTGCCGCCGAGCATTTTGATGGCTCGATTGGCGATCACCTCATTGGCGTTCATGTTGGATTGGGTGCCCGAACCGGTCTGCCAAACCACCAGCGGGAAATGATCATCAAGCGTGCCGTTGATCACTTCGGTTGCGGCCTCGGAAATGGCATTGCCGATTTCCGGAGGCAAATCTCCCGACGCCATATTGGCCTGCGCACAAGCCTTTTTAATAACCCCGAGAGCGCGGATCAGCGCGATGGGTTGCTTTTCCCACCCGATCGGAAAGTTCATTAGCGAGCGCTGGGTCTGCGCGCCCCAGTATTTATCAGACGGGACCTCAAGAGGGCCAAAGCTGTCGGTTTCGGTGCGGGTGTTCATTGGATGTTTCCTCTGGTTGGCCAGTTACAGGGGTGGTTTTAGCGCTGCGAGACCCGCGACACAATGGCCTAAGGCAAGAGGTCGGAGCGGCCATGCCCTGAAATGCCTCACCGCTTCAAGCCCGCCTTCATTCTTCTCTGCCAAATACTCCGGGGTGAGCATCTTTGATGCGAGGGGGCTGGCCCCTAACTGCGCCAGCGGCACTGCCTCAGCTTTTCTGTGTGAATACATACGGCATTGCCGGGGGCAGATTCAGCCACACTTTCTTCAGGGTTCGCCACTCAAGATCATTGGCTTCCCGCACCTCGGGGGCGATCGGAGGTTTCGGTCCGTAGGTGAACTGAACATA
>JALSHK010000239.1 GCA_026982275.1 Paracoccaceae bacterium
GGCTTGCAGCATGTCGCGCTCGGGGGAATACCAGAAACCGTTATAGATCAGCTCGGCATATTTCGGCATCAGCTCGTCTTTCAGATGCGCCGCGCCGCGATCCAGCGTGATGCTTTCCATGCCGCGATGGGCCTCCAGCATAATCGTGCCGCCGGGGGTTTCGTAAATGCCGCGGGACTTCATGCCGACAAAGCGGCCCTCCACCAAGTCAAGCCGGCCAATGCCGTGCTTGCCGCCCAACTCGTTCAGCGCGGTCAGCATTCCGGCGGGCGAAAGCGGCTTGCCGTTCAGCGCCACGGGATCACCACGCTCATAGGTGATCTCGATATGCTCGGGGGTATCGGGTGCATCTTCGGGGGCAACGGTGCGCTGATATACATAATCCGGCGCTTCAATCGCCGGATCTTCCAGCACCTTGCCCTCGCTTGAGGTGTGCAGCAGGTTGGCATCCACGCTGAAAGGCGCTTCGCCGCGTTTATCCTTGGCAATTGGAATCTGGTGCATTTCCGCGAATTCCAGCAAGCGGGTGCGGGAGGTGAGATCCCAGTCCCGCCACGGTGCAATCACCTTGATATCGGGATTGAGCGCATAAGCCGCCAGCTCGAAGCGCACCTGATCATTGCCCTTGCCGGTGGCGCCGTGCGCTATGGCATCCGCACCACATTCGGCAGCAATTTCCACCAGACGTTTGGAGATCAGCGGCCGCGCGATGGAGGTGCCGAGCAAATAAAGCCCTTCATATTGCGCATTTGCGCGAAACATCGGAAACACAAAATCGCGCACAAATTCCTCGCGCACGTCTTCAATATGGATATTCCCGGGTTTCACCCCCAGCAGCTCGGCCTTTTTGCGCGCCGGTTCCAGCTCCTCGCCCTGGCCGAGATCGGCGGTGAAGGTCACGACCTCGCAGCCATATTCGATCTCGAGCCATTTCAGGATGATCGAGGTATCCAGCCCGCCCGAATAGGCAAGAACGACTTTTTTGGGTGCAGACATCTGGCAATCTCCGGATTATTATTCTATACGCTGGCCTTACTTGAGTTTTTCGTGCCTCGCAAGCCATAGAAGGGCTATTGCGGGTAAAGAAAACGCTTTTTCAAGGTGGAGCCAGGCCATGCGCACGCTGGAAAACCGGCCATTCAAAATTGCATATTTTCCTGTGCCCAAAGTGGCTAGCACCTCGATGAAACATGCGTTTTACCAGCTTGAGCATGGCAAGGCATTTGATGAAGCGGACCGCCCCGGCCATCCGGCCAATATTCACGAATCCTTTTTTTCCACACGGACTTTTTACAAAATCGACCATGCCCGCTATGCGGATTACACCCGCATTGCCATTATTCGCGATCCGGCGCAGCGGATATTGTCGGCCTATCGCCATCGGGTGGCGGGTATGGGCGAGCTTGGCGAGGGCCGGATAGATATGGATCTGGCGCGGGCGTTGGGGGTCAGGGCTGATCCAACCCGTGAGGAATTTCTGTGTAATCTGGAAGCCTACCGGATACTGTCAAAATCCATCCGGCATCACACGGACCCTTTTACCAAATATCTGGGCCATGATCTTTCCTATTTCACCGATGTGGTGAAACTGCACCGTCTAGGCCGGTTAGCTGCGCAAATCAGCGCGCTGACCGGGCAAAGATTCGAGCTGGGGCACCACCAAAAAGGCCGCGATACCCCTCCGGGTATGCGCATGCGGCCCAAGATGCGCAGCGCGCTGCTTAGCTATTGCGCTGGAGATTATGCCCTGATGAAAGGTTATTTTTCAATCCCCAAGGCATTGCAATAGCCTCTTGTTTGCACATGGCGGCATTGACAATCCACCTGCCAAATTCGATGATGCCGGCCAGTTTCAAATAGCCCGGCGGACACGTTATCCTTCTTCATCTTCATATTGGCACCGAAAAAACCGGCACCACCAGTTTTCAAAGCTGGCTGCGCAATAACCGCGATAAACTGGCCGAAAACCGGGTGCTTTATCCGGATCCGGTCACGCTGTTCCAGCCGGATATCAGCCATCGCGTGTTAACGGCTTATGCGCAGGGTTTTTCCCCGAATGATGATGCGTTTTTGCGCGCCGGTATTGATAGCGAGCAGATATATCAGCGCCTGTGCGATGGGTTCGAGGCCGAATTTGCTACGCTGGCCAAGGCGGATCAAGGCTTTGATCATATGGTTTTGTCGGGCGAACATATGCATTCCAGATTGGTCAATCCGCAACAGGTCCGGCGGCTGAGCCAATTTCTTGCGCCGCATTTTGCCGAAATACGGGTCTATATCCATTTGCGGCCACAGGTTGATCTGGCCCGTTCCGCCGCTTCAATGCTTGCCCGCGGGGGTGGTTTGGTCAGCCCCGAGCGATATATGGCAATTGACGAGCGTTCCAGCTATTATAATTATCTGGCACTTGTGCAGCGCTGGCAGGCGGCGTTTGGCGCGGAGCAGCTTCGTATCATCCCTTATAAGAGGCAGCCATCGATGATTGCGGAATTGACTCGCGTATTGGGGTTGTCTGAAGCGGATTTTTTACCGGTTGCGCGCCAGAATACACAGCTGGACTGGCGGGTGATCGCAATGTTGAACGCCATGCGACCGTATCGAAAGGAGATATTTCCCGGACAAAAAATCCCTTTCGATCTGAAATCCCTGCCCTGTGAGCAGCCCTTGAACTTCGGGCTGGAAGTCGCAGAGCAGATCGAGGCGCGCCTGCGGGAAGGAAACCG
>JALSHK010000240.1 GCA_026982275.1 Paracoccaceae bacterium
TCTTCATCCGAAGCCCCGGGGCGGCCAAAGCGGATATTTTCCATTGCCGAAGCGGCAAAGATCACCGGCTCTTGGGGAACCAAAGCCATATGGCGGCGAAGATCTTCGCGAGAATAAGCGGTAATATGCTGGTTATCAACGATTATTTCCCCTGACGATACATCATAAAACCGCATGAGAAGCTGGAAAATTGTGGTTTTCCCGGCGCCGGAAGGCCCGACAAGCGCCACGGTTTCGCCGGATTTTATCGTTAGGTCAAGCGCAGTAAGCGCCGCTGATTTCGGGCGCGCCGGATAATTGAAGGTTACGTCGGAAAACGAAATATCGCCTTTGAATTTGGCGGATGGGGCAACAGGATTTTGCGGATCATTGATTGGGTCATCGGTATTGATTAGTTCCACCAGCCGCTCTGTCGCCCCCGCAGCGCGCTGCAATTCTCCCCAGATTTCAGACAGCGCACCCACAGAGCCGGCAACCATAATTGAGTAAATCACGAATTGCACCAACTGCCCGGCCCCCATTTCGCCGCGCTGCACAACGCCGGTGCCCATCCACAAAACGGTAACCACGCCGGTGAAAACCAGAAATATTATGGCAGCGGTCATGATTGCGCGGGTAAGGATCCGCTTTTTTGCAGTGTCAAAGGAAGCCTCGATCAGGTGGTCGTATTTTTTCCGGCTTTCGTTTTCATGCGTATAGGCCTGCACGGTTTGCGCGGCCAATAGCGTTTCGGAGGCCACTCCGGAGCTATCGGCGATTCGGTCCTGGCTCTCGCGCGAAAGGTTTCGCAAGCGGCGGCCAAATACCACAATCGGCACGATCACCAAGGGCACGGTAAGCAGCGCAAGGCCGGTAAGATATGCCGAGGTGAATAGCATAAAGCCAAGCCCGCCAAGGAAAATAAGCACATTGCGCAGCGCCACAGAGATAGACGAGCTGATTACCGAGAGGATCAGGGTGGTGTCGGTCGTCAGGCGTGAAAGCACCTCGCCGGTCATTATGCGCTCGTAAAAAACCGGCGACATGCCGATCACCTTGTCATAAATCGCTTTGCGAATATCGGCGATCACCCGTTCGCCAAGCCGCGTAACCAGATAAAAGCGCAGCGCTGTGCCCAGCGCCAAAGCGCCCGCAATTATAATAGCATAGACGAATACCTGATCGATATTGGCCAGATCATCCTGCGAAAACCCGTCAATTACGCCGCGAATAACCAGCGGAAAGGTGAGCGAAAGCCCCGCCGTGAGGACCAGCGCCCCGAGCGCACCCCACATCATCATGGCATAGGGTTTCAAAAACGGCATAAGCTGGCGCAGCGGGCCAATAGTTTTTGATTTTGCGCGCTCTTCTGATTTTTCCTGTGCCATTGCGGCCCCCTTTTCTTGCCCAAGCCAATAAGCCTGAAGCGAGCCAAGCACAAGAGGATCAATGATCACATTTGAATGTGTCGCGCCACAAGGCGGAAACAGATGGTTGGCAGCGGATGAAAACGGAAGGGATAGTGGAGCGGGTGATGGGAATCGAACCCACGTATTCAGCTTGGAAGGCTGCTGCTCTACCATTGAGCTACACCCGCAACACGCGCTCTTATAAGCGGCACGGCGGGGGAGGTTCAAGCCTATTATGCAGTTTCCAGCGGCTTTATGACCTGCTAAAAGAAGCGAAGCTGAAAAGAGGCCTCGATGAAATTCGCAACCATTATTCTCGCCGCCGGCAAGGGCAGCCGTATGAAATCCGCCACGCCAAAGGTGCTGCACCCTTTGGCCAGCGCGCCGCTATTGGCCCATGCCATGCGGGCCGCGCAGGAAGCCGGAAGTGAAAAAACCGTGATTGTGGTCGGGCATGAGGGCGAGGCCGTGGCCAAAGCCGCGCTGGCGCTGGACGAAGCCGCGATTATCGCCCGGCAAGAGGCGCAAAACGGCACCGGCCACGCGGTTTTGCAGGCCCGCGCCGCGCTCGAGGGCTTTGAGGGCGATATCATCGTGCTTTATGGCGATACGCCTTTTATCCGCCCTGAAACGCTGGATCGCATGTTGGCGGCCCGGGCTGCAGGGCAGGATGTGGTGGTGCTTGGCTTTGAAGCGGCGAGGCCCGAAGGCTATGGCCGGCTGAAAATGGCGGGTGACAGCCTTGAGGCCATTATCGAGCATAAAGACGCCAGCGAGGCCGAGCGCGCGATCCGCATTTGCAATTCCGGTGTGGTTTGCGCCGATGCGGATAATCTGTTTTCTCTGCTCTCGGAGGTTGGGGATGACAATGCCAGCGGCGAGATTTACCTGACCGACATCGTGGCCATCGCCCGCGCCAAGGGCCAGCGCAGCACCGCGATCCTGTGTGAAGAGGCCGAGACCATGGGGGTGAATTCCCGCGCCGATCTGGCCATGGCCGAAGCCGAATTCCAGCGCCGCGCGCGGGCTGAAGCCTTGGAAAACGGTACCACCCTGCTGGCCCCTGAAACGGTATATTTTGCGCTGGATACGGTGGTGGGGTCCGATGTGCTGATCGAGCCGAACGTGTTTTTCGGCCCGGATGTGAGCGTGGAAAACGGCGCGCATATCAAGGCTTTTTGCCATTTCGAGGGCTGTCATATATCCGAGGGCGCGGTGGTGGGGCCGTTTGCCCGTCTGCGTCCGGGGGCGGAAATCGGCGCGTTTGGCAAGGTCGGCAATTTTGTCGAGATCAAAAACGCCACCATCGGCAAGCGCGCCAAG
>JALSHK010000241.1 GCA_026982275.1 Paracoccaceae bacterium
GCCCGGCGGGGTGATGGCTGTGCGCACCGGACTGGAAAGCGCCTCGCCGCTCACCGCGGGCTGTGGTTCGGCTTTTTGCAGCTCGCCAAAGCCGTCCAGCGCGCGCAAAAGCAGCCAGTTTTGCCCCGTCAGCTCCTGTGCCGGGGCCGCGCCACCTCGCGCCGAAACCGAAAGCCGCGTCAGCATATCCACAAACAGGCCCGAAAGCGGCAGGGTGGACCATTCGGCATTCGCCGTCACATGGAAAAGCACAATCCGCCCCTGCCCGTGGCGCGTAGCCGTAACCAAAGGTGTGCCATCCTCCAGTGTTGCCATCACCTTGCCCACCAGATCCGGCCCGGGCTGGGCCAATACCTGCGCCGAAATCTCGACCTCTTGCGGCGGGGTCAAGCCGGCAAAGGGGCTGTCATCGGCAAAGGGGCGCAGGCGTTTGGGGGTGGCCCATGTCATCGCGCCGCCAAGCTGCCGCCCCCCCGCGCGCAGGCGCACCGGCAATAGCGGATCCTGCGCGCCAATCTCGCGCGAGGCGCTGGCCAAGCGCGGCCCGGCAAAGCGCAAAAGCGTGCCTCCCGCCTCTATCCACGCCAGAACCCGCGCGGTTTCCTCGGCGGGCAGGCTGGCAACATCGGCCAGAATAAGCACATCGGGCACGGCGAGCAAAAGCTCGTCAAGCGTGCCGCGAAGAACCTGTGACGATGGCTCCAGCGCCTTTTTCAGGTAGAAAAGCGGGTCCACCAATTGTGGCCCTTCCTGGCTGTCGCGCGGGGTATAAAGCGCAACCTTGCGCCGCACCAGCCCGCTATCGGCCAGCACCACCCCGCCCGCAGAGGCACTATCGGCCAAGGCCAGCCGCTTTATCCGGTTGCGCAGCTCGATGGGCATATCAAGACGGGCGAAGGTATCGGCCTCCCCATCTTGAAAGCGGGCCTCGCTGCGCCATAATACCTGCTCCACCCCGTCTGGTGCCGGACCATAGGCCAGCACCGCAACCCCCAGCTCTCCACCGGTATTTATCCGGTGAACCGGCAGGATCAGATTCTCCCCCTCGATGCGCGCAGGCAAAAGCGACAGCGCGGGGCTATCATTGGTGATTACCGTCAGCGCTCCCTGATCTTGCAATGCTTGCGCCAATGCGCCCGCATCATTCATCCCGTCCGATAGCCAGATGGTTTCAAACGGGGCCTGAACGCTAGCGCCGAGCCACGCGGCAAAGCCTTCGCGGTCGGGGGCAAAGGGCGCGGGGGTAAGGCTTTGCACGATCGGCAGGATATCTTGCGGCGCAGTGAAGGCCAGCCCGCCCTCCGCGGGAAGCGGATCGGTGAGCAGGCGCAGGGCCACGGGGCGGGTGGAGCCTTGCAGAATTTCCTCAACCTTGGCGAGGCGGGCGCTCCAATCCGGAGCCGAAGCCCAGCCACCATCCATCAGCACCAAAAGCCGCCCCGACCCCGCCACCTGCGGGCGCGGATTAAGCACCGGCTCGGCAAAGGCGATGATGGCGGCGGCGAGCGCGGTGAGGCGCAACAACAGCAACCACCACGGGGTATGGTCAGGCACGCTTTCGGGGTCTTTCAGGCCCAGAAGCAGGCGCACCCCCGGAAAGCGACGGCGCGAGGGCGCGGGGGGCACCGCGCGCAACAGCCACCACAATACCGGCAAGGCAAGCAGCCCCAATAGCAGCGCAGGAAACAGGAAGCCGATCATCCGGATGCCCCCAATACATTGAAAAGCCAAAGCAATGCAGATTGCGGGGGTTGAGCGGTATCATGGCGCAAATAGTGCCAGCCCGCCCTGTATGCCCAGCTTTTCAGCTTGTGAGAGCGCTCATCGAGCCGCTCGCGGTAAGCATCGCGAAGGGCTTTGGCGCGGCGGGTTTCGAAATCGATCGCGCCGCCCATGCTTTCAAAAATTATCCGGCCATCATAGGGGAAGCTCTCCTCTGAAGGATCAAGCACATGCACCAGCGCGCCGTCATTTCCGGCTTCGGCATGGGCATGCAGGGCGGGGAAAATCGTGGCCTCCTCGCCCATGAAATCCGAGAAAAACACCCGATGCCCGCCCCGCACGCCCTGCGGCGCAGGCAATGCGCCATAATCGGCATCGCTATCCAGCTCACTTAGCGCCAGCGCCATCTGGTGCAGCTTGCTCTGGCCAAAGCCGGGCCGCGCGGCAAGGGTATCCAATAGGCTCACCCGCTCGCCCGCGCGGCTTAAAAGGCTGGCGCAGGCCAAAGCCAGCACCTTGGCGCGCCCGGATTTTGGCGGCATTTTGGCGCTGTGATAAGACATGGCCTTGGAAGGATCGACCCAGAAACCGATGGTCTGGCTGGCTTCCCATTCGCGCTCGCGGATGAAAAGCGCATCGCCCTGTGCGGAGCGGCGCCAATCAATGCTGGCCAGATTATCGCCGGGCATGGCATGGCGATATTGCCAGAAGCTCTCGCCATTGCCCGCGCGGCGGCGGCCATGCGCGCCCATGGCGACATTGGCCGCCAAGCGCTCCGCATCTGCCAAAAGCGGCGGCAAAGCCCCGGCGAGCGCCTGCGCGCTGGCCCTTAAGGATTGTGGCGCTTGGCTCACGCGGCGGCGCTTTGCTTGGCCGCGCGCTCGGTCAGATCATCGATCACATCCAGCAGCGAGATATTTTCGGCCCGCGCCGCAAAGCCCAGAGCCATGCGATGCACCAAAACCGGACGCGCCAAAGCGGCGACATCATTGATCGAAGGTGCCAAACGCCCCTCAACCAGCGCGCGCCCCCGCGCCGCCAGCATCAGCGCCTGCGCCGCGCGCGGCCCCGGCCCCCAGACCACGGCTTTATTCACCAGCTCGGTCGCGCCCTCATCCCCCGGGCGGGCGGAGCGCACCAGATTGAGAATCATATCCACCACCTGCTCGCCCACCGGCATCCGGCGCAAAAGCTGCTGCGCCGCCATCAGGCTTTCGGCATCAAAAACCGGCTCCAGCTCTGAATTGGCGGTGCCGGTAGTGGCTAAAATAATCGCGCGCTCGTTTTCATAGGTGGGATAATCGATATCGATCTGCATCAAAAACCGGTCCAGCTGCGCCTCTGGCAGCGGGTATGTGCCTTCCTGCTCCACCGGATTTTGCGTGGCCAATACATGGAAAGGTTCTGGTAAGTCAAAGCGTTGCCCTGCGACGGTCACGTGATGCTCCTGCATGGCCTGTAGCAGGGCGGACTGGGTGCGCGGGCTGGCGCGGTTAATCTCGTCGCCCATCATCAGCTGGCAAAAAACCGGCCCTTTGATAAAACGAAAGGCGCGCGAGCCGTCATCGGCGGTTTCCAGCACTTCCGAGCCAAGGATATCGGCAGGCATCAGATCCGGCGTGAATTGCACGCGGTTTGATTGCAAGCCAAGCACGGTGCCGAGCGCCTCCACCAGCAGGGTTTTGGCCAGCCCGGGCACCCCCACGAGCAGGCCATGGCCGCCGCTAAGAACGGTGATCAGGGTTTGATCCACCACCTTGTCTTGCCCGATCACCCGCCGCCCAATCATGGCTTTGGTTGCTTGCAATTTGGCGCTGAGATCTTTGATCTGTTCCAGAGAGGCGGCTTCTGACATAATGAAATCCTTATAAATTTGCGTCAGTCTAGCGGCCCTGCCGGATTCGTCTAGCAACCCGATGGGCGATAAGCTGAAAAACACCGAATTAGTGGCAAAAATATGGAAAAAACAGATCAGAATATCGTGAAGCCGAGCCTGAATAGCCTAAGCCGCGCCGCCACGGGCTTTGCCAAGCGCGGGCCGGCACCGGTGCATTTGTGGAATCCGGATTTTTGCGGCGATCTGGATATGCGGATCGCGCGCGACGGCACATGGTATTACCTCGGATCGCCCATCGGGCGGGCCGGGCTGGTGAAGCTGTTTTCCTCGATCCTGAAGCGCGAAGGGGATGATTATTTTCTGGTCACGCCGGTGGAAAAGGTGGGGATCACGGTGGAGGATGTGCCGTTTATCGCGGTGGATTTCGAGGCTGGAAACGGGGTAATCACCTTCACCACCCATGTGGAAGATCAGGTCGAGCTAGGGCCGGACCACCCGCTGCGGCTGGCGCATAATGCCAAGGGCGAGCCGGCGCCCTATATTCTGGTGCGCGATCATCTGGAGGCGCGGATTGACCGCAAAAGCTTCTATCGCCTGGTGGAACTCGCCGAGATCCGCCCGCATAACGGCGAAGACTGGCTGGGCGTGGCTTCAAAAGATGAATTTTTCCCCTTCATCCGCCAAGCCGAGCTGTAGGGCGGGCTTCAGCCCGCCATCCGCTATAGATACCGCGAGAACCCCTCGAACACCTGCCGGTAAATATCGCGCTTGAACGGCACGATATATTCAAGCAATTCTGCCTGCCCCATCCATTTCCACGCCGAAAACTCCGGCTCCGGCGTGGCGATATTGATCTGGTGATCCTCCCCCAGAAACCGCATCAAATACCAGCGCTGCTCCTGCCCGCGAAACCTCGCCTTGCCGCTTTTGCCGTTAAACAGCTTTTGCGCCACCTCGGGGGGGAAATCGTATTTCAGCGGGGTTTCTGATTGCGCCAGCAGCTGCACCAGATCAGGCGAAACGCCGGTTTCCTCCTCCAGCTCGCGAAAGGCGGCGGCTTCAAAAGCCTCGCCCTTATCCACCCCGCCTTGCGGCATTTGCCAGGCATCGGGCGTATCCAGCCGCTTGCCCGCGAATATTTTGCCAGCGCCATTCAACAATACCAAGCCCGCATTGGGGCGATAGGGCAGATTTAGAAATTCGGTGTCAGACATGATACAGGCCTAAAAGCGGGGGGCAAAATCCGCCCCCCGACAAAGATCAGCGACCGCTCATCACGGTAATGCCGGTAATCAGATCAATGGCATAGGCGAGCTGGTTATCCTGCCCTTTGAGCTTGGCCGCCGCTTCCATCGCGGCGCGCTCTTCCTCGATCACCTTGCGCTCGTCTTCGGTCAGGCTGTCATTGCTGATCGCGCCGCGCAGATCGGCCTCGGAGCGCCGCATGCGCTGCGCCTCGGCTTCGGGGTCTTCCTCAACGGGGGGCACATATTCAACGATGATATCCGGCTCCACACCCAGAGACTGGATCGAGCGGCCCGAAGGGGTATAATAGCGCGCGGTGGTCAGGCGCATCGCGCCTTCATTTTGCAGCGGCATAATCGTTTGCACCGAGCCTTTGCCAAAGCTTTTCGTGCCGACAATTACCGCGCGGCGATGGTCCTGCAATGCACCGGCCACAATTTCAGAGGCCGAAGCCGAACCGCCATTGATCAACACAACCAAAGGCTTGCCCGAAGTCAGATCGCCATCTGTCGCCACATAACGGCTGGAGTCACGATCTGTGCGGCCACGGGTGGAAACAATCTCGCCCTCATTCAGGAAAGCATCGGAGATCGTGATCGCCTCGCTAAGCAACCCGCCGGGGTTATTGCGCAAATCCAGCACAAAACCGTCGATATTCTCGATACCGCCAGCCGCTTCGATCTCACGCGCTATACCTTCTTCCAAATTGGGAAAGCTCTGCTCGTTAAAGGTGGTGACCCGCATCACAATGGTGCGCCCTTCGGTGCGCACCCGCGCCGCCGTCAGCTTGATAATCGCCCGCGTCAGCGTCACCTCGAAAGGCTCCTGCTCGCGATCACGAACGATCGTCAGCGTAATTTCGGAGCCAACCGGCCCGCGCATCAGATCCACCGCCTCGGAAAGGGTAAGGCCGAGGGTCGGCTCGCCATTCACCGCCGAGATAAAATCTCCCGATTGAATACCCGCTTCCATCGCCGGGGTGCCATCCATCGGCGAAACCACCTTCACCCAGCCCTCTTCCTGCGTCACCTCGATGCCAAGCCCGCCAAATTCGCCACGGGTGTCGAATTTCATGTCCTCGTAATTTTGTGGCGGCAGATAGCTGGAATGGGGATCCAGCGAGATCAGCATGCCGTTAATCGCGGCCCGGATCAGCTCCTGATCATCCACCTCGTCCACATAGGCCGAGCGGATACGCTCGAAAATATTGCCAAACAGATCAAGCTGCTCATAGGTGCTGGCGCCGGGAGCCGTTTCTTGCGCAGCAATCGGTAGCGCAAACTGGGTGCTGACAATCGCTCCCGCCACAATACCACCCGCAGCGGCCATCCAATATTTATTCATCAAATCTGTTCCTGTCTAATTTTCGGCAAACCACGACATCGGGTTTACCGGACTTCCATTTTCCCGAATCTCTATATAGAGGCTTTCCGCGCTGCTGTCATTTTCACTGCCGTTTTCGACAAGAAATTCTGCGGAATTCGGTGTCTCTCCCCCAAGAAGCCCCATAATCGCGCCAGATTCAAGCACTTCTCCCGTGCTCACGTAAACTTGTCCGAAGCCCGCATATATTTGCAGGTTGCGCGGGGCCGGCTCAAGGATCACCACCTGCCCGTATTCCATGAAATCGCCGGCAAAGCGCACAATCGCGGGCTGCGGAGCAATCACCATGGAAAGTGGCGGCGCGGAAAGCACAATCCCCGGCTGCCGGATACCCGCTGCGTCAGGCTGGTTATAGCCCCGCGCCAGCACCCCCGATACCGGTAGCCGAAGCTTGCCCTTGAGGCCGGTGATGGGAATGGCCGAAGGTGGCGGCGCGCGCCCCACCCGCGAACCAAGCAAAATCGCCAGCCCGCTGAGATCCTCGCTGGCGCGCAATAACTGCTCGATATTGATCGCGGAATCCGCTGGATTTGCTGGAAGCGGCAGGTTTTCCCGCATAGTGCGGCTAAGCTCTGCGCGCGCCGTTTGCAGGGTAAGCAAGGCGGATTGAAGATTCACCAGGGCAGCGTTGTGCAAGCGGGTCAGCTCGTCAATCTCGTCCATCTCCGCTTGCAGGCTAGCGGCCCGCGCCCGTAATTGCGGCGCTAACGCGGCGAGGATTATGGCGGTCCGGGCCGATGCCACCGCCCCGTCAGGATGCAGCGAAAGCGCGTTGGCGTTATTTTGCAGGGTAGACAACGTGGCCAGCAACACTCCGAGTTGTTTGCGATTCCCCGCCATGATCGAGCGTTTTTCCTGTTCCAGAGCCCTTGAAGCCCGCAAAGCCAGCCGCAAAGACGCAAGCCCGCCCTCCAGGCTACGGATGGTTTCGGCAATCGCCCCGGCTCTGTCTGGCACCTCATCCGCCGCTGCCAATGCGGCTGTCGCGGCTTCGATCTCGGCGGCCGCAGCGCGCAATGCGGGCGCAGGCCCCGGCTGGGCCATAGCCGCTCCCGCGAAAAAAAGGCAGGCTAATACAAGCCTTTTCAAGAGGTTATCAATGACACGCCGGTCATCTCCTTTGGCTGTGGCAAGCCCATTAGCTGTAGCAGGCTGGGCGCCAGATCCGCCAGACGGCCATCGCGAAGCCTTGCGCCTTCCGGCCCGCCCACCAGCACCACCGGTACAGGGTTAAGGGTGTGTGCCGTGTGCGGCTCACCGGTTTCCGGATCTACCATCACCTCGCAATTGCCATGATCCGCTGTCAATATCATCGCCCCGCCCACGCGGTCCAGCGCCTCGATTACCTGCAGAACCCCTTGATCAACCGCCTCGCAAGCTTTGATCGCCGCGGCCAGATCGCCGGTATGCCCAACCATATCGGGATTGGCATAATTCACCACGATCAAGTCGTATTTCTGTCCCAGAATGGCCTGCACAAAATGTTCGGTCACCTCGCCGGCCGACATTTCCGGCTGCATATCATAGGTTTTCACCCTCGGACTGGGCGCTACATAGCGATCTTCAGCCCGCTCCGGCACTTCTTCGCCCCCATTCAGAAAAAAGGTGACATGCGGGTATTTTTCGGTTTCAGCCAAGCGGAACTGGCTGCGCTCATGGCTGGAAACCCAATGCCCGAGTGTGTTCGCAATCGGCTCGGACGGGAACAAAACCTCCATATATTCATTATGCAAAGTGGAATATTCAGCCATGCCCGATACCGCGGCAAATTTTGGCCGCGCTCCGGTTTCAAACGCATCAAAACCCGGCTCGGCCATGGCTCGCATAATTTCCCGGGCGCGATCGGCGCGGAAATTCATAAACAAAAGCCCGTCGCCATCCTGCATGCCCCCATAACCGTCAATCGTGGCCGCACTGACAAATTCGTCGGTCTCCCCGCGCGCATACGCGGCTTCAATCGCAGCTTGAGCCGAGGCTGCCGCCGCGCCTTTTCCATTTGCCATAAGCTGATACGCGACCTCTACCCTCTCCCAGCGGTTATCGCGGTCCATTGCATAAAACCGGCCGATAACTGTAGCGATTTTTGCGGCTTCGGGCAGCGCGGCTTCCAATGCCGCGATCTGCGAAAAAGCTGATTTTGGCGGCACATCCCGCCCGTCAAGAAATGCATGAACGCGCACGGATACGCCATTTTCCGCTATGATTTCGGCAGCTTTAGCGATGTGATCCTGGTGGGAATGCACCCCGCCCGGAGAGGCCAGCCCCGCCAGATGCGCCACCCCGCCACTGGCTTTCAGGCTTTCGATAAAACGGCTGAGACCAGGGTTTTTCCTGAAGCTGCCATCGGCAATAGCGTTATTGATCCTGGGCAGATCCATCCACACCACGCGCCCCGCGCCTATATTGGTGTGCCCTACCTCAGAATTCCCCATCTGCCCGGCTGGCAGGCCAACATCCTCCCCGCAAGCCAGCAGAGTTGCATTCGGGCATTCCCGCATAAGCCGGTCAAAAGCCGGGGTGTTGGCCTGCGCAACCGCATTGAATTCCGTGGCGGGAGAAAGCCCCCAGCCATCCAGGATACAAAGCACTACGGGTTTTGGTGGAGGAGATGTCATTCCGGTAATTCTCGTTGCGAAAGCTGCTACTATATTAGCACATAAACCTCCCTAACCGAAGGGGCAAGCACACGGAGAAAAAATCGGAATCACCTTCCGGCATCGCGCCAATGCAAAAACAGGCAGAACCATAGCTCGCGCCCGACCATTCCCGGCCTGGCTGAAAATGCGGCTTCCTCAACGAAGGGATGCCCCTATGAGAAAAAGGCGCCTCTTCCCAGCGTAATTCAAGCCGCCTGATGAAAGGAAACCAGATTCCGCCCGGCAGATTTCGCCTCGTATAAGGCCATATCCGCGCATTTGATCAGATTATTCGGATCTTGGCCGTCTGGCTGCCCTATTGCGACACCGATGCTGACCGTGATATTCAAGCGATTGCCGGATTTGGTGATGAAAGGCTGGCTTTCTATAGCCCGCCTTAACCGCTCGGATACATGTTTGGCCACCATATTGCCGGCATCGGGCATCACCAGCAAAAATTCCTCCCCCCCCATTCGCGCCACCAGATCAACTCCGCGCACATTTTCCTGAATTCTATGCGAAAATTCCTTCAGCACCAGATCACCGGCGTCATGCCCCTCGGTATCATTGATCCGCTTGAACCGGTCCAGATCCATCATCATTACCGCAAATTCTTTTTGTGAAGCTTGCGATCGCTCTACGATTTTCTGCATATGCTGTGTCGCGTATCGGCGGTTATAAAGGCCGGTCAACGGATCGATCACCGCCATTTTCAATCCATCCCGCACATTGGAGCGCAGTCTCTCGAATTCCCGCTTTCGCTGTAATTGTGTGCGCAACCGGATAATAAGCTCCTCGGGCTCAAAAGGTTCCATCACGTAATCGCTGGTGCCAAGATCCAGCGCCGTTGCCGCCGTCTCGATCATACCGTCAGACACAACATAAATCATCACCGCCTGCCGGGTTTCACTTCGTGCCCGCAGCGCGGAAATCAGCCGTAGACTATCGCCATCCTCCATCAGGCGCTGGTGAACAATGATCGCATCCGGCTGCTCAAAACGCGCCATGTTCAAAGCTTCGCGTTCGGAGGAAATTCCGCAAACCTCCACTCTCAGCGCTTTGGAAATCCCTTCTTCCCATTCCCTCCCCTGCGCTTCCGAGGCAGGAACAAGCATTACCGAGCTTATTTCTGTATCATCGGCTTCAATGGTCTCGATAAAATCCGTCAAACCCAATTCACGCGAGGTTGTATCCCGCAGCTTCAATTCGTCAAAAACCATCTTGACCCGCAGCAAATTCCGCACACGGGCCAAAAGCGCCATATCGTTGATCGGCTTGACCAGAAAATCATCAGCCCCCACCGACAAGCCCCGAATACGCTCACGCGGAGAGCTGTTCGCCGTGATCATCACCACAGGAATATGCGAGGTTTCGGGGCAGGATTTCAGCATTTCGCAAACGGTATAGCCATCCATATCCGGCATGAATATATCCAGCAAAATCACATCCGGTTGCTCTTTTTTTGCGGCATCAAAAGCCGCCTGCCCGCAATCGGCCTCCAGCACGTCATAATAGGCCGCCGCCAATTTCGCTTTGAGAATGAGCCGGTTTGTGGCTACATCATCAACTACCAATATTCGCCCCGGCATAAAAAACCTCACTTGAAACCCAATACCGATACATTGTCGTGGCAAATCCTTAATGAAACCTTCATAAACCATACAATTATGGCGGGAGAAATCTTGATGCAAACCGGGCAAGCAGAAATTACAGCAATTCAGGCACTTAGCTGGCTGGCGCAGGATGATGAAAAATTGCTCGGTTTTTTCAATACCTCCGGCGCCGCCCCGGGCGATCTGCGATCCCGCGCGCAAGAGCCTGAATTCCTCGGATTTGTGCTGGATTTCATCATGCAGGATGACGAAACAATTCTGGCATTCTGCCAATATGCCGGCCTGACACCCGAAGCGGTGCAGCAAGCCCGCATCACACTCGGGGGCGGCTTGCCGAACTGGACATGAAGCCGCGCGGCTTGCTGTTTGACAAAGACGGCACCCTGTTTGATTTCCACCTCTCATGGGGGCCGTGGCTGGCGGGGTTTCTTGATGAAATTTCATCTGGCCCCGCGCATAGCCAAGAGATCGCCCGCGCCCTCGGATTTGATCCGGATGCGCAGATCTTCCACCCCGACAGCGTGTTTGTGCATGATACGCTGGAAGAAATCCTGGATGTTTTGCTGCAATACCTGCCAACGTGGGAGCGCGGCACCCTCGCAGCACTGGCCATTCGCGAAACCGCCGGGGTGCCGCAAGTGGAGATTGCCGCGCTCGCCCCGCTGCTGGCAGGGCTGAAATCGCGCGGGCTGGTGCTTGGTGTTGCCACCAATGATAACGAGCATCCGGCCAAGACCCAGCTAAAAGCCGCGGGCGTGCTGCAGGATTTCGATTTTGTGGCCGGCTATGATAGCGGCTATGGCGGCAAGCCCGCCACGGGTATGCAGCTGGCATTTTGCGCCGCGCACGGCCTGCGCCCTGCCGAGGTCGCGATGATCGGCGATAGCCTGCATGATATGGTCTCGGGCCGCGATGCGGGGATGATCACCGTGGGCGTGCTAACCGGCACCACCAGCCGCGCCGATCTGGAAACGGTGGCAGATCTGGTGCTGGAGGATATCAGCCAGCTTGAGCGCTGGCTCGACAGCCTTGGCTGAAATCACTTCGGCTTCAGCTCGAAGCGTTTGTCGCAATAGCCGCATTCCACAAATCCGGTTTCCTCGGGGATAGTCATCCACACCCGCGGATGCTCGCCGCCGCCATCGCAGCGCACATTGGCGTTTTCCACAATCTCTACTTCAGGCGCTTCATGGCTCATGATTTCTCTCCGTTTTCGCTCTGGATCATCCGCCCCAGCCGCCGTCCGGCCAGCAGATGCATATGGAAATGCGGCACATCCTGCACCCCGTGCTGGCCGGTATTGGCGATCAGCCGATAACCCTGCCCGCCCGCATCGGGGGCGGCGCCAATCTCGCGGGCAATCCGCGCCACCGTGCGGCTGAAATCCAGCAGCTCGGCATCGCTGGCCTCATTGCCAAAATGGTCAAAATTCACATAAGCCCCTTTGGGGATCACCAGAATATGATCCGGTGCAGCCGGCGCAATATCGCGAAAAGCGAGGCAATGCTCGGTTTCCATCACCGTGGAATTCGGAATCTCGCCGCGCAGGATCTTGGCAAAGATATTCTCGTTGTCATAAATATAAGCCATAAAATATCCTTACAATAGATCATGCTTGGCAAACAAGGCCTTCAAATCCGCCTGCGGCCGCGCGCCGATATGGCTGATGATCTCGCCCGCCGCCACACAGCCCATCCGGCCCGTGGTCAAGGTATCATAGCCGTTCAGCTCGCCAAAAAAGAAACCGGCGGCAAAAAGATCGCCCGCGCCGGTGGCATCGACCAGCTGCACCTTGTCAGCGGGGGCATGGGTTTCTTTGCCGTCGCGCCAGATATAGGCCCCCTTTGGCCCCACGGTGCAGGCCACGGTATCGACCTCCCCCGCCGCCAAGCGCAGCGCCACGCCCAGATCTTCATCCTGATACATGGCGCGCAGCTCGTGCTCGTTGCAAAATAGCAGGTCCACATGTTCCTTGATCATCTCGCGGAATGCATCCCGATGCCGCTCCACGCAAAACGGATCGGAAAGCGTGAGCGACACCCGCCCGCCTGCGCCCTTGCAAGCCGCAATCGCCTTGGCAAATGCCGCGTGGCTTTCAGGCCCGTCAAAGCGGTAGCCCTCGAGATAGATCCACTCGGCCTGTGCCATCATGCCCTCGTCGATATCATCCACGGTCAGAAATTCCGACACCCCGAGATAGGTATTCATCGAGCGCTCGCCATCCGGGCTAACCATCACCATGCAGCGCCCCGTCTCGGCCTCGTGGCTCGCCGGAGCCAGCGGCACCTCGTAAGTCGCGCCTTGCGCGCGTAGATCATGGGCAAAAATCGCGCCAAGCTGGTCGTCTTTTACCTTGCCGACATAGGCGGTGCGCTGCCCGAGCTGGGCAATGCCGGCAATGGTATTGGCCGCCGAGCCGCCGGAGATTTCGGTGGAAGGGCCGGTAATGGCATAGATGGCCGCCGCGCGCTCCAGATCGATCAGGGTCATGATGCCCTTTTCAATACCGTTTTCAGCCAAAAACGCATCCTCGACATGGCTAAGCACATCCACAATGGAATTACCGATGCCGACAACCTGGTATTTCTTGCTCATAGGTTTTTTTCCTCTGAATCGCAGAATTCCGCGATGATACAATTGCTGCAAACCGGCTTGCGCGCCTTGCAGATATAGCGTCCGTGTAAAATCATCCAATGGTGGGCATGCTGCTGAAATTCGGCCGGAATATGATCCTCGATCGCCCGCTCCACCGCCTCCACATCCTTGCCCGCCGCAATGCCGGTGCGATTGCCGAGCCGGAAAATATGGGTATCCACCGCCTGCGCGGGCAGCTTGAACCACATATTCAGCACCACATTTGCGGTTTTGCGCCCCACCCCGGGCAGGCGGATCAGCGCCGCGCGGCTTGAGGGCACCACCCCGCCAAATTCATCCACCAGCATCTGCGCCGCCTTGATCACATTTCTGGCCTTGGTTTTATAAAGGCCGATGGTTTTTATATGTTCGATCAGGCCGTCTTCGCCCAGCTCCAGCATTTTTTCGGGGGTGTCGGCTATTTTGAACAGCGCCTCGGTGGCTTTATTCACCCCGATATCGGTCGCCTGTGCCGAGAGCGCCACCGCCACCACCAGCGTATAGGCGTTCACATGGTTCAATTCGCCCTTCGGCTCTGGCTCGCTATCGCGAAACCGGCTGAAAATCGCGTGTATCGCGTTATATCCGAGCTGCTTGACCATGCCCTTCATTGCCACGGCAAAACCCGAAATAGCAACCCCATTCCGCAAGAAACGGGTGGCAATAGCGCGGCGCGGCGCTATGCTCGACCCCATGGAAAACACCCCCTATCACTATGCGCTGATCAAGCGCGCGATTGAATATATCGATCAAAATGCCGCCGCCCAGCCCTCGCTGGCCGATCTGGCAGCCGCGCTCGGCCTTTCCGAAGCGCATTTCCAGCGCACCTTCGGACAATGGGTCGGGGTTTCGCCAAAAAAATACCTGCAATACCTTACGCTTAATCAAGCCCGCGATATGCTGGCCCGCCGCCACACCCTGCTCGACACCGCCCATGAAACCGGCCTTTCCGGCCCCTCGCGGCTGCATGATCTATTTATCAAATGGGAGGCGATGACGCCGGGCGAATATGCGCGGCGCGGCGCAGGGCTGCGCATTTCCTATGGCTGGTTTGACAGCCCGTTTGGGGATATGCTGGCGCTCTCCACCCCGCGCGGCATTTGCGCCCTTGCCTTCGGGGCCGAGACCGGACGCGCGGCCACCGAGGCCGATCTTTTCTCCCGCTGGCCCAAGGCGGAATTCGTGCAAGATTCAAGCGCGATGCGCCACTGGGTAAACGCGGCTCTTTGGCAAAAGGGCGAGGCAAAATTGCTGCTTTCCGGCTCGCCGCTTCAATTAAAGGTCTGGCAGGCATTGCTGGAAATACCATCGGGATTTGTGACCACCTATTCCGATATCGCGGCCAGAATTGACAATCCAAAAGCCGTGCGTGCTGTGGGCACAGCAGTGGGGTGCAATCCGGTTAGCTGGCTCATTCCGTGCCATCGGGTGCTTCGCAAATCCGGGGAAATGGGGGGGTATCACTGGGGATTGCCGGTAAAGCGCGCGCTTTTGGCCCGCGAATCCGCCAATCTCGACGCCGCAGAATAGCTCGGCAAAGCTCCGCCCATTTACCAAAGATACGGAATTTCGCTGGTATTCCTCATTCTATAAGCTAGATATAAGAGGTATTTAGCGCCTGATGTTTGGGCAAATTAGAAAGGTATTCTTATGACACGTATTAAAACCCCTTTGGCGATTGTAGTGGTTGCCGGACTGGGCCTTAGCGCTTGCACCAATCCGGATGGCACCAATTTCAACGGCGGCACAGGTGCATTGGTTGGTGCCGGCGTAGGCGCGGCAATCGGCGCGGCGGCTTCGGGAAATAACGCCCGTGGCGCTGTAGTGGGCGGCATTATCGGCGGGCTGATCGGTGGTGCCGTGGGCACAGATCTTGACCGCCAAGAGGCGGCGCTGCGCAGCCAGATGAGCGGTAGTGGCGTGTCGATCATAAATACCGGCAGCCAGCTTATCGTAACCCTGCCGGAATCTATCACCTTTCCGGTAGATAGCGCGCGGTTGCGACCCAGCTTTATCCGCTCGCTAAACGCGCTGGCCGATAATCTGCAAAGCTACCCGAACTCCCGCGTCGAAATTGTAGGCCATACGGACAGCACCGGCTCCGCAGCCTATAACAAGAGGCTTTCAATGCAGCGCGCACTCAGCGTTAAATCGGTTTTGGTGAATGCCGGAATTCGCGCCAATCGCCTGCAGGCCATTGGCCAGGGTGAAACCAGCCCCGTTGCCTCAAACGATACCGCTGCCGGACGTCAGCAAAACCGGCGCGTGGAGATATATATCACACCAAACCGCCGTTAATATCTCCTTTACCCGGGGAAAAGGATCACTCTGGCACAAAAACTGCAAAATTCACTGCAAGCACAAAAAAGGCCCGATAAAATATCGGGCCTTTTTCAGTTAGCAGCCTGTGTCTAATGTAACTTCGCAGTCACATCCTTAATAGACGCATCTATCATGGCATTGGCATCTTTCGCCGCCATACCTTTGGAGATCACATCCGCAGCCGCGGCCACCGCCACCGCCACCGCTTTATCTTTCACCTCGCGCACCGCCGCGTTTTGCGCCGATTCGATCTGGTCATCCGCCGCAGCCAGACGGCGGGCGATCACCTCTTGCAAATCGAGTTTGGCTTGTTCAGCTGCTGCCTCGGCTTCAGCCTTGGCCGAAGCCACGATGGATTTTGAATGCTCGGTCACTTCTTTACGCTTGCGCTCGTAAGAGGCCAGAACAATTTTGGCCTCCTCTTGCAATGCCCGTGCTTCCTCAATCTCGGTGCGAATGCCGTCAGAGCGATCATCAAGCAACTTGCCGATAATTTTGGGAACCTTGAAGTAAATCAAAACCCCGATGAACAGCACAAATGCTATACTCACAACGAAGTCGGTATTGTTCAGATCAAAGAATCTCTGTCCGGGTGCCGCCAGAGCCGGTGTGCCGATTACGAGCAGGCCTGCAGCTAAAAGAGTCTGTTTACGCATATTCCTACCCTTTCATCTGTGCGGTAATTGCCGCTTTTATGGCCGCGTCATCAGAAAGCGAAGGCATCAACGAGGCGACGATATCGCCGGTTGTAGCCATGGCCACTTCCCGCACATTTTCCACAGCACTTTCGCGGATTGCCGCAATTGCCTGCGCGGATTCAGCCGTCTTGGCGCTGATTTCGGCATCGGCTTTCTCAACAGCCTTCGCCAGCTCTTTCTGGATTTCCGCTTTGGTTTCAGCCGCGATTGCCTGCGCCTCCGCGCGGGCTTGGGCCAGTGCGGATTCATAATCGGCTTCAGCCTGTTCGGCCTGTTTTTTGAATTCCGCAGCCTGGCTGATATAATCACTGATCATGGAATGGCGCTCTTCAAGCACCCCCCCGATTCGTGGCAAAATTACTTTCGACACGATGAAAAAGATTATGATCAGCGCCAGAACCAACCAGAATATCTGGTTCGGGAAGGTGGCGAAATCCAGTTGTGGCATGCCGGGAGCCTCGGCCACCCCTGCCACTTCAGCAAGTTCTTCTACTGTATCAGATGCCATTGCATCCCCCATAAGCTATGGGCCACTTATGCGGCCCGGCTTGTCCATCGGTGATCCGCAAAAAGCGGATCACCTGAAATATCCGGAAAAGCCTGAAGCCTATTGCGCATACATCAGCAACAGCGCGATGAGGAACGAGAAGATCCCCAGAGCTTCGGCAAATGCGATACCGATAAACATGGTTGCGGTCTGGCCGCCAGCCGCTGCCGGATTGCGCAAGGCACCCGAAAGAAAGCTGCTTACAACGCTACCCACACCGATGGCTGCGCCACCCATGCCGATGCTGGCAAGACCTGCGCCGATCATTGCGCCCATTTGGGCCAGATCGCCTGTGATTGCATTTTCCATTTGATTTCTCCTTTTAAGAATGACTGGAATTAGAAGTTTCTACCTAGTGCCCCGGATGCAGCGCATCGTTGAGATATACACAGGTAAGAACAGTGAAAACATAAGCCTGAATGACCACAACAAGCAGCTCCAGGCCAAAGACCGCCATGATCGCGCCAACCGGCGCGATCAGCCCTATGCCAAGCGGCGTGCCCGCAGCCAGCACAGCGGCAAACCCGGCAAACACTTTAATCACGGCGTGGCCCGCCATCATGTTGCCCGCCAAACGAATGGAATGGCTGACCGGGCGCACAAAATACGAGATAATTTCGATCATCGCCAGAATCGGGCGCAGCGCCATCGGCGCCTCTGACACCCAGAAAAGCTTCAGAAACTTGAAGCCGTGCCGGTAAAAGCCGATCAAGGTTACAGCCGTAAATACCAGCATCGCCAAAACGGCGGTTGCAGCAATATGCGACATTACGGTGAAGCTGGCGGGCATTAGGCCCAGCACATTGGTAAACAGGATCAGCAAGAACAGGGTCATGATGTAGGGGAAATATTTCACCCCTTCCTCGCCGGTGATATCAACTATCATACCCCGCACGAAGCTATAGATCAGCTCTGC
>JALSHK010000242.1 GCA_026982275.1 Paracoccaceae bacterium
CCAAGCAAGAAGTCCTGACCGCGCAAAACAGCCTGATTACCGCCATGCATGACGAGCGCATTGCTGCCTACAGCTTGCTGGCAGCCATGGGGCTGCTTACGCCCGAAAACCTCAATCTCGGCATCGATCTTTACGATCCGGAAGAAAATTTCAATCGTGTGCAGAATGCGCCGATCAATACTTTTGAAGCGGGTAAGGTGCTGGATAATATATCCGACCGCTGGAGATAAACCGGTTTTGTTTTACTGCACGACGGCGGTATACACTATCTTTTCATGGTATAACCGACTCTATTTATGGGGAGTTGCCAATGCAGGATTTACTACGGCTTTGGCGGGTCAGGGATCGGCCAGCGGAGGCAGTGCTTTCAGGTATCGGGCAATAGCGAGCCGGTCTTCGTCGGTGGCGCGCGAAAGATTCTCGACCACCTCAACCATGGTGCTGCCGGCGGTATCGTATTCCGGCGTGAAACCGCTTTTCAGGTAATAGGCGATATCTTCCACGCTCCAGCCTGCCAGATTGCCGCCAGGGGTTAAATTGGGAATTCGCCCCTTGCCTTCGGGGTTTGGCGCGCCAGCCATCCAGCGGCTTTGGTCCAGCCCGCCCAACAGGTTTCGCGCGGTGTGGCACTGGGCGCAATGGCCAAGGCCCTCCACCAGATATTGCCCGGCCAGTTCCACCGTTTCAATCACGGGTTCCACATCCATAAACATCGCTTTCCACAGGCCGATGCTGCGCCGGATATTAAACGGAAAAGGCAGCTCATGCGGGCGGTTGGCTCGCTCCACCGGCGGCAGGGTATCCATATAGGCCTTGAGATCGGCCACCTCCTGCTGGCTCATGCGGGCATAGGAGCCATAGGGAAAGGCAGGGTAATAATGCGCCCCGTCAGGGCTGACCCCGCGCAATAGCGCATTGGCGAGATCCTGCGCGCTCCAGCCCTGAATGCCGGTTTTTCCGGGGGAGATATTGGGGGCGTAAAAAATGCCGAACGGGGTATCAAATGCCTGCCCGCCGCCAAGGGCCAGGCGGGCCTCGCCCTTGGCCCCCTTATCCATATGGCAGGAGGCGCAGCCGCCGATATTGAATACCCGCTCGCCGCGTAGCGCATCTCCGGCGGGGCTTTGCCATTCGCTGCGCTCAAGCGGGGCGGGAGCAGAGATAAACCACAGAGCCAGCCCGACAAGGCCGCCCCCTGCGAGGAAAGCCCCGAATAGGGCCTTAGCTTTCCGGTGCACGGAAGGCCTCATGGCAGCTTTTGCAGGTAGCGGCCACAGCCCCGAAAAGCGGCAGGAAGGTCTCCAGATCAGCAGGGTCTGCCTCGATCGCGGCCTCCAGGCGGGTGATCATCTGGCCCATCTGGGCGTCAAAATCAGAGCCTGCGGCCCAGATCTCGGGCTTGGCGCGGGTTTCTTCGCCCATATTCATGCTATCGGCAAAAAGCGGGCGGGCGGTGATGGCGGCGTTCAGCATGATCTCCAAAGCGGAGAAAACCGCAAAATCATCATATTCGGTTTTGCCCTGCGCCATGCCGCCCAAGGTGCGCATCTGGCCGCCGATCTCTTTCATCGCGGCCTTTCTTTGGGCAATCGGTGAATGGGTGGCGGCATAGGCGCTTGCGGCCACGATCAGCGTGGTCAAGGCAATGGCGGCAGTTTTTTTGATGTTCATTTCTATCTCCCCTTTTTAATATGGGGATAGTATTCCGCAAAGCACCCTGTTTTGTCTATCTGCTAGTGTCGTATAGGTTGCGATGCGGGATCACGATGGCGTTACCGAAGCGGCATGATCGGGGGCTAGCCGCCGGTATGGTTCATGTGGCGGGTCATTTCTCCGGCTATTTTCTGGCGGGAATAATCGAAATCATGGCCCTTTGGCTTGCGCGCAATGGCTCTGATAATGGCTTCATTCAGTGCGTCATTGCCCTCATGGTCGCGCAGGGCGGCGCGCAGATCGGCCTCGTCTTCCTGCCCCAGACACATATAAAGCTGGCCGGTGCAGGTGAGGCGAACGCGATTGCAACTCTCGCAGAAATTATGGGTGAGCGGGGTAATAAAGCCCACGCGCCCGCCGGTTTCCCTGATTTGCACATATTTCGCGGGGCCGCCCGTGTTCAGCCCGATATCTTCCACGCTCCAGCGGCTTTCGAGCTGTTTGCGCACATCGCTGAGCGGCCAATATTGATCCAGCCGGTCGGCATCGCCCATATCGCCCATCGGCATTACCTCGATCCATGTAAGATCAAAGCCGCGCGCGCCGCACCATTCCACCATATCATGCAGCTCGTCATCATTGGTGCCCTTCAGCGCCACCGCGTTGATCTTGATCTTGATGCCGGCTTTATCGGCGGCATCCACCCCGTCCATCACCTGCCCGAAGCGGCCCCAGCGGGTGATCTGCTTGAATTTTTCCTCGTTCAGGGTGTCGAGCGAAACATTGATCCGCCGCACACCTGCATCATAGAGCGGCCGGGCAAAGCGGGTAAGCTGGGAGCCATTGGTGGTGAGGGTCAGCTCTTTCAGCGCGCCGCTGGCCAGATGGCGCGACATGCTGTCAAAAAACGTCATGATCCCTTTGCGCACCAAAGGCTCGCCGCCGGTAATGCGCAGCTTGGAAACCCCCATATCGACAAAAGCGCTGCACATCCGGTCCAGCTCCTCCAGCGTCAGCAATTCCTTTTTGGGCAGGAAGGTCATGT
>JALSHK010000243.1 GCA_026982275.1 Paracoccaceae bacterium
TTTTGCGCACCGCTCTCCAGCAGGAACGACCAGCCAAGCACCCCGCGACGACTCTCGACATCCTCCTCGTCCGGGCGGACCAGTCAATCAGCAGGTCTTCTTGTTCGGATACCGGAATACGATCATAGATCACCACATCCTATGCGCGCTGGCCGACATTTTCCACAGTCAACGCATATTCCACCACCCGATCATTGCTGGTGGTGAGGACGCCCGAGGAGCCATCTTCGCGCCGCAAGGTGGAGGAGGCGGCAAATAGCGCGCGACGTTGGGATACGGCATTATAAAGGTGGCATCAGTAAAGGGAATCGCGGTGGAAACCGTAATACGGGTTTGGCCCCAATTCTCTCCTGTGGATTGCCAGATCGAAATTTTCCGATCGATTGTCAGCGATTCAGCCCCGGTATCCTCCTGAAAACGTATATACCCGAAACACGCGCTGCAGGGCATAATTCTTGGATAAATACCGACAGTATACATAAGCCAAGACTTGATATGCGCGTATATTTGCTGAATTTGCAAAGGTAAAAAAGTGTATTCTCTACACGAAAACAGGGATTGGGCGCGCAAGCCTGCTTTGGTCATAGATCAAAGCTGGAAAATACCGGTGCGTGATCCGAGGGGCGATCCCAGCCGCGCGCGGGGCGAAGGACGCGGCTGGAATGGGCGCTGGCCGCGATATCGGCGGTGGCCCAGATATGATCCAAGCGGCGGCCTTTATCTGCGGCATCCCAATCCCTGGCGCGATAAGACCACCAGCTATAAAGCTTGCCATCGGGGATATCCTGGCGCGAAATATCCACCCAACCCCCTGATTTCATGACTTTTTCTAGATGCTCCACTTCGATTGGCGTGTGGGACACGATTTTCAGAAGCTGCTTGTGAGACCAGACATCATCCTCCAGCGGCGCGATATTCAGATCCCCCACCAGCACCGATTTTTGCGGGGGTTCCGTCGCAAACCAATCCTGCATTTCGGTAAGAAAATCGAGCTTATGGCCGAATTTTTCGTTGATTTCGCGGTCGGGCTTATCGCCGCCGGCGGGGACATAGAAATTATGGATAGTGAGGCCGTTTTGCAGCCGCCCAGCCACATGGCGGGCATCGCCCTTGGCGCAAAAATCGCGGTGCCCGGCATCTTCCATCGGCAGTTTCGAGAGGATCGCCACGCCGTTATAGCCTTTTTGCCCACGGCCAATCAGGCTATAGCCCAGCTCGGCAAAACCTTCTGTCGGCATCAATTCCAGCGGAGATTTGCATTCTTGCAAGCATAGCACATCGGGGGCTTCCTCGCGCAGCAGTTTCAGCACAAGGGCTTCGCGCAGGCGAATGGAATTGATATTCCAGCTGCAAATGGTGATGGGCATGGGGATCTCCGCGTTAATGAGCGGGCATCATAGCGCGATTATTCACCACCATCAAAGGCAAAAGGGCGCGCCAATACGCGGCGCGCCGAATTGTTCAAGCCAGCGGATCGGAGCCGTATTGATTATCGCCTTCATTGCCTTTGGGGATGAAGAAAACCAGCAATACGATCCAGCCGATCATCGGAATAAGCCCGATCAACCACCACCAGCCGCTGCGCCCGCCATCATGCAAACGGCGCGCGCCGACCGCCAGATAGGGCAGAAGCGTGGCCAGCAAGAAAATGCCGGTGATCGGTTGTGGCCTATAGTTAAACTCAAAGCTCATGCCGGTTTCCATCGCGGATTCAGAGGTCAGCATCACTACCTCGCGAGCGCCAAATACCGCAGTATCAACATAGCTGAGCACGACTTGCATAACCACAATGAACAAGACAAACCACCAGAACTCCGAGCGCGAGGCACGGCCCGAAAAGGTGGCGTATTTTCCAAAGCAGGTTTTTATCGAGTCAATAAAAGACATATCATATTCCCCGTTTAATAAATTAATAGCTACACTCTACGCAAAACCGCATTTAGATCAACATTTTGTTATAATCAGCCCTTCACCCGCTTCATCTTGGGATCATAGAGTGGAGAAAGATGCATGTCACATTTAACCAATGTGCTGGCAACCTCCAGCTCGTAGCTCCCGCGCAACAGGTATTCCGGCGTTACCCCCGCCTCGTTTCGCACATAGCCATAGCCGATTGATTTGCCAATGGTATGGCCAAACCCGCCCGAGGTGAGCCAGCCCACCCGCTTGCCATTGCGAAATATGGTTTCACGGCCCAGAAGATGAATATCCGGCGGGGCGGTAAAGCCGGCGAGCCTTTTTGGCACCCCCGTTTTTTTCTGCGCCTCCATGGCAGCACGACCCTTGAAATCCACATCCTTGCCCAGCTTCACCGCCCAGGCAAGCCCGGCCTCAAACGGGGTGTGGTCCGGTCCGATATCAGACCCCCATGCGCGATAACCCTTTTCCAGCCGCAGGCTCTCGATGGCGCGATAACCGGCATTTATCAGCCCATGCGCCGCGCCCGCCTTATGCAATGCCTGATAAATACCGGGCGCGGCCCCGGGCCGCATATGCAATTCCCAACCCAGTTCGCCCACATAGGTAACCCGAAGCGCCAACACCTGATGGCCGGCGATTTCAAGCCGTTGCGCGGTGCCAAAAGGGAAAGCGGTATTTGATATATCTGCATCGGTAGTTTCAGAAAGGATCAGCCGCGCTTTTGGTCCCATCAAGGCCAGCACGGCGCGTTCGCTGGTTACATCCGATA
>JALSHK010000244.1 GCA_026982275.1 Paracoccaceae bacterium
CGTGTGTTTTGTGCTTTCCTTTCCGCTCGGAATCATGGCGGCGCTCTCGCTGGAGGAATTTTCCAAAAAATCCCGCTGGTCGGATTTTATCGAGGTCAATATCAATAATCTGGCGGCGGTGCCCTCGATTGTGTTTGGCCTGCTTGGCATGGCGGTTTTCCTCAATGTGTTTGGCCTGCCGCGCTCCTCGCCTTTGGTGGGCGGTATGGTGCTGGCGCTGATGACCCTGCCCACCATCATCATCGCCTCGCGCGCCGCGCTGCGCTCGGTGCCGCCCAGCATTCGCGAGGCCGCGCTTGGCATGGGAGCCACGAAGGTGCAAACCACCTTTCACCACGTTTTGCCGTTGGCGATGCCGGGCATGCTGACGGGTGCGATCGTGGGCATGGCGCGGGCTTTGGGGGAAACGGCGCCCCTGATCATGATTGGCATGGTGGCGTTTATTGTCGATGTGCCGCAAGGATTTACCGATGCCGCCACCTCGCTGCCGGTGCAGATATTCCTTTGGGCCGATAGCCCAGAGCGCGCCTTTCTGGAAAAAACCTCGGCCGCCATTCTGGTGTTGCTGGGCCTGCTTATAGTGATGAACCTTGCCGCCATTGTGCTGCGCAAAAAATTCGAACGCCGGTATTAAAGATGTTTGCATTTTTTCTAGATACCGGATCACCAATCCATCCGAGGCAGCGTTTGCGCAGCATAACGCGTTCGGAGGGATTGGTGATTCAATTCAAATGCAAATGGCGATAGGAGTGCCAAACGTGAACAAAGACCCGATAATTACCGCCCGAAATGTAGATGTGTTTTATGGTGACAAACAGGCGCTGAACGGCATTAATCTCGATGTGCCGCGCAATAAAGTAACCTCGCTGATCGGCCCGTCGGGCTGTGGCAAATCCACCTTTTTGCGCTCGCTCAACCGCATGAACGACCTTGTGGATATTTGCCGCGTGGAGGGCGAAGTTACCGTCGAAGGCAAAAACATTTATGACAAAGATGTGGATGTGGTCGCGCTGCGCGCCCATATCGGCATGGTGTTTCAAAAGCCGAATCCCTTCCCGAAGTCGATTTTCGAAAACGTGATTTATGGCCCGAAGATCCATGGCATGATCAAATCCAAAACCGATGCGGAAGAGATTGTCGAAACCAGCCTGAAGCGGGCGGGGCTGTGGAAAGAGGTTTCCGACCGCTTGCAAGAACCCGGCACCAGCCTTTCGGGCGGCCAGCAGCAGCGCTTGTGTATAGCGCGCGCCATTGCCGTGCAGCCCAGCATTATCCTGATGGACGAGCCAGCTTCGGCGCTGGACCCGATTGCGACAGCCGTGATCGAGGAGCTGATAGACGAGCTACGGCAGAAATACACCATTATCATCGTCACCCACTCTATGCAGCAGGCGGCGCGGGTATCCCAGCGCACGGCGTTTTTCCATATGGGGGAGCTGGTGGAATCCGGCCCGACCAAAGAGCTGTTTACCGCCCCCGGAGACGAGCGCACCCAGAACTATATTTCAGGCCGGATAGGATAAAGCATGGAACATATTGTTAGCCGATTTGACAAAGACGTAAAACGCATCGAAAAACTCTTGCTGAAAATGGCGGGCCTGGCGGTGGCGCAGCTGGAGATGGCCACCAAAGCGCTGGAAACCCGCGACACCGCGCTCTCGCAAAAGGTGGCGGCGGGAGATCGGGAGATCAACGCGCTGGAGGCGCGGATAGACGAGCTGGCCGTGCGCCTGATCGCGCTGCGCCAGCCCATGGCAGAAGATTTGCGGCATGTGGTTTCGACCCTGAAAATCTCGACCAATATCGAACGTTTTGCCGATTATGCCAAAACAATGGCCCTGCGCGTGCCCGCACTTGCCAGCGGCAAGCCCGTGGACTCAGCCACCAAAACCATCCGCAGGATGAGCAATGCTGTGGCGTCGATGATGGCAGATTCGATGCAATCCTTCATTGAGCGTGACCTTGCTTTGGCCGAAGCCACAGGTGCGCGGGATTTGAACGTAGACCAGATGAACAGCGCGCTTTTCCGCGAAATGCTGACTTATATGATGGAAAATCCGCGCAATATCGAAGCCAGCACCCACCTGCTGTTTATCGCCAAAAATCTTGAGCGCGCGGGGGACCAGGTGTGCAATATTACCGAGCAGGTCAGCTTTCTGGTGACAGGCGAGATTTTTGAAAATAGCCATTCAAAAACAAAATCCGGCAGCGCTCCGGGTCAAATATAGGTTTTCATCATCTGCCGGTCGGGGCGGTCAAAATGCGGGGTGGCGGCGAATTGCGTCAGGTGCAGCCCGTCTTGGCGCAGGGCAAAACGATGCAGCGAGGTGTGCGCAACCGAGACAAACATCTTGCATTTCGCCGCCACATCCAGCCCGAGCGATAGCGTGGCCAAGGTGCTGATCACCCCCGTCGAGGTAGTGATCAGCACCCGCCCTTCCAGCTTGGCCGCGTCTTCCAGCGCGCCGGTAATGCGGGCGCAGAATGCCTCATAGCTTTCCAGCCCGTCCACAATATCGCCCTCGCGCCATGCGGTAATCAGCTGCGGCACATGGGTCAGGAATTCGGTTTCCGAGGTTGGCCATGGCACGTTGCGGGTTTTTTTCAGGCTGTCGGCCAGCCCGAAATAATCCATTTCATTCAGGCGCGGATCCACCGTGTGCGGCGCATCCAGCCCCAGC
>JALSHK010000245.1 GCA_026982275.1 Paracoccaceae bacterium
CGCGAGCAATAGATCCATCGACGCCGAGCCGGATTGCCGGAATATCCGCACCGCCTCTCGCTCGGCACTGGCGGCATTTTCGCCCGAATTGCTTTGCATTTCAGCAAAAAGCTCGTCCAGCCTCGGGTTTTCCCCAAAGCCAAGGCCGGGCTGGGCCGCCTGAACCAGCCCGGCCTGAAAAACGAAAAAGATCGGGAGAAATATTTTCATAGGAGATTACATACGCAAAAGGCGATAAATTACAACCGCCACAAGCGTGGATGTAAGGCAAATGTGATAAGGGGGACCTTATCCACGCAGCAAAAGCGGCGTTTTTTCACTTGCACAAGAGAGATATGTATGCACTAGATTATTAATAAATAGTAAAAGTAAATAGGGAGTGGTTAAAATGAAGTATAAATGTCTTGCCTCGGTTATATTGCTTTTGAGCGGCGCACCCGCCTTTGCCGGCGATGTTCGCCTATCCGGATATGGTCGTTTTGGATTAGATTCTGGTTATCCAAATGCTTTTTCTCCGGATCAAGATCCTGGTTTACAAGCCGGAATGGCCAGCCCGAATTCAACAGGCGAATCTCTCGTAGATTGGTCCGAGCCCGGTTTTAATCTCGAATTCGGCTCGTTTCTCGAATACAACGCCTATACGGCGTCGAATTTCAGCTTTGCCGGTATCCAAGCCGATATCTCCTATGGTGTCAGTATGGGAAATGCGCTTTGGAGCTTTGGCGCAAACGTAATAGGACAGAAACTTTCTAATGGTAACGGATTTGCCTTGGTATACCCTTATGCATCCGCTCAATGGGGGAACAGCTTTGTAAACCTGGGCTACATCGCCCCGGCAAATGCTTTTATCACTCCCAATTTCAGCGATGGAACTTTTTTCTATAGCTATGCGGATGATATGCTGCAGTCCGAACTGGGGATACTGGCCGGCACCGAGATCAACAATAGATTCCTGATTGTGGCTTCTCTTAACCAAAACCAAGTCGCACGCCTTGCCGGGAAAGCCAGGATCAACGACGCCTATTCTGTTATTGGTGGCGCAATTGTGGATCTGCGAAGAGGGGGGGCCTATGGTTTTGTTGGCGCAACCGCAGATTTCGAACGCACCCGCGCCCAAGGGCTATTCACCTTTTATAGCGGCGGATTTTTTGCTCAAGCGCAGATTGATTATTTGGTAACCGACCGCCTAACCGCGACGGCTTATGCGCAGGCCAACCAGTATTCCGCTAATTACTTCCTGTCCGGTACTTACAGGGTGTTGACCGATTTCGGCTCCGGAACAAATGTCGATCTTTTTGCCGGTTTTGGCTCAAACAAGCGTGTAAGCGCGGGGGTTCGGGTCATATATTGAATCACGCCATATCCTGACTGTGCAACCATCCGGCCGCACGGTCACGGCTTACGTTACGAAACGGATTAAATGTGTTTCCTAACTTGCGATTCTCGCCTATCGTGCTATCTCCTCAATATTTCCGGAGAAAACCATGAGCGAAATTCTTGATGGCGCAATTAAAGCGCTAACCGAAAAACTGGGCGGAGACGGGATCGACGGCTCGATCAAGTTCGAAATCGAAGGCACCGGCGCTATCCGCATCGATGAAAACGGGGCCAGCCTTGATGATAGCGAGGCCGATTGCACCATCACCGCCGCTGCCGATGTATTTCAAGAGCTGCTGGCGGGCGAACTGAATCCAACCAGCGCTTTCATGTCGGGCAAAATCTCGATTGACGGCGATATGGGCATGGCAATGAAGCTCGGCTCTTTGCTGACCTGATGGAAACCGCGCCGCTCTATACGGATGTGGCAGAGGCGCCCGAAGGCGGGCAGGCGTTTTTTGTGCAGACAAAAGACGGCACCCGCATTCGCTTTGCGCTTTGGGCCGGCGAAGGGCGCGGGCTGGCCTTTATCCTGCCCGGTCGCACCGAATGTATCGAAAAATATGGCCGGATGACCGGTAAGCTGATCGAGCGCGGTTTTGCCGTTCTGGTGATTGACTGGCGCGGGCAAGGGCTTTCGGCGCGGCCAGATAATCGCACCACGGTCGGGCATGTGGAGACATTCCCCGATTATCAGCAAGATATCGAAGCGGTGCTGGCGCATCAAGCGCTGGCGGGCCTATCCGGCCCCAAAATCATGTTTGCCCATTCTATGGGTGGCTGCATCGGCCTTCGGGCGCTGCTGGAAGGTCAAGCCTTTGACAAGGCTGTGTTTTCCGCCCCTATGTGGGGGCTAAACCTGCCCGGTGCCAATCGATTTCTCGCGCCGCTGCTGGCCGGTATCGGCACGGGGCTGGGCCTCTCTGCCAAGCCGGTAATCGGCCAGCCCAAGGGGTTTTATCTCACGCGGGATCCGTTCAAGAACAATAATCTGACCCATGATCAGGATCATTGGGAATATATGAAGGCCCAAATCGTGCAGCATCCGGCGCTGGCGCTTGGCCCGCCCTCGTTTGGCTGGCTGAAAGAGGCCTTGGCGGAGTTCGGCTATTTTGACGCCCGCCCCGCCATGCCCGCCCTGCCGACCCTCGCTTTTCTGGGCGGCGAAGAAAGCATCGTCAGCCCTGCCGCCATTCGCCGGCACATGCAGGCCTTTGCCAATGGCAAGCTGATAGAGATCGACGGCGCACGCCACGAAATATGGATGGAAACCCCCGAACGCCAGCGGCAATGCT
>JALSHK010000246.1 GCA_026982275.1 Paracoccaceae bacterium
CCTTCCATCATTTCGCCGGTCAGCTCAAAGCCGACCACCTCGGGGATGAGCATGGAAATCGGCTGGCCGAGCATCGCGGCCTCGGCCTCAATGCCGCCCACGCCCCAGCCCAATACAGCAAGGCCGTTCACCATTGTCGTGTGGCTATCCGTGCCAACGAGGGTATCGGGATAGGCCACCTCAACGCCGTTCTGGTCCTTATCTGTCCATACGGTCTGCGCGAGATATTCGAGGTTTACCTGATGGCAAATGCCGGTGCCCGGGGGCACAACTTTGAAATTGTCAAAGGCGGATTGGCCCCATTTCAGGAAAGTATAACGCTCAAGGTTACGCTCGTATTCGCGCTCTACATTCATCTGGAAAGCGCGGGGCGTGCCGAATTCGTCTATCATCACCGAGTGGTCGATCACGAGATCCACCGGCGTGAGCGGGTTGATCTTTTCAGGATCACCGCCAAGGCCGATAATGCCGTCGCGCATGGCCGCAAGATCGACCACTGCCGGAACGCCGGTGAAATCCTGCATCAGCACGCGGGCGGGGCGATAGGCGATTTCGCGCGGGTTTTTGCCACCGCTTTCAGCCCATTTCGAAAACGCCTTGATATCGTCCACCGATACGGTTTTGCCATCTTCAAATCGCAGCATGTTTTCCAGCACCACCTTGAGCGCGGCGGGCAAGCGCGAGAAATCACCCAAGCCAGCGGCCTCGGCGGCCTCGATCGAGTAATAGGCGATTTTGGCCGCGCCGACGTTGAGTTCACGGCGGGTATTTGCGGTGTCGGTTCCAACTTGAATGGTCATTTAAGGCCTCCCCTGAAAGCTATTTCCTATGGATATGCCCCGTAATGCCACAAGGGGCAAGGGAATTGCAAGCCTATTGTATGCCAATGTATACATTTTTGTGTGCGTGCCGCTCTACGCGATTTTTGCGCCGCAATAGCCACTCCACGAAAATCACGTTCACCAAAAGCCCCCCCAGCGATCCAGCTCGCTGGCAAGCCCGCCATATTCGCCAATGGTCAAAAACACCGGAATGGCGATAACAGCAGTGGTCGCTGCGCCGTAGGTAATGCCGACCGCGCGCATCATCCATGCTCGATGGCGGGCAATTTCACCCCGTCGCGCCAGCCATATTGCATAGCCAAAGGTGGCCATTGTCAGCCCGCCGGATATCGCCAGATTGGCACTGCGGATAGCGCCGCCAACCGGCGGGTTCATCGCCACCAGCCAAAGCGCCGAGGCCCCCAGAAACATGGCTGACGCCACCGCAATCCGCCCAGATATCCGGTGCCACAGCGGCCAGCGCTGGCGGAGGCTCGGGGAGAATTGCAGCGGCATCAACAGCCAGAATGCAATCCCCGCCAGCGCGTGCAGCCCTATCGGAACGGGGCGCGCAAGGTAGATCGGCTTCACAAATTCATGCGGCTCTGCGGCTATAACAAGGCTGAGCAAAAAACCGGCAGGCAGCGCAAGCAACGCACCCATAAGCCACAGCCCTGATACAGTTTTCCAGTTTGTTTCCATTACTTTAGACATTGGATATCCTTTCGCTAAACAGCAAAATATTGGGAAAAATCTCTCGAAAGCACGCAGGTGCTATGGGGGGGTAAAGCTGAACACCTCTTCCAGGGGCCGCTCAAAAGCCAGCGCAATCATAAAGGCCAGCTCCAGCGAGGGCGCATATTTTGCCGCCTCGATCGCGACGATGGTTTGGCGCGTAACCCCCACCTTTTCAGCCAGCGCTTTTTGCGTCATCTCGCCATGCTCAAAGCGCAGACGCCGGATGATATTTTCCACCCTGCCCTTGGCCATGCTAAAACCCCCGGTGATACATCACCAACCGCAATATCGCCTCGACCCAAGCCGAAAGCGCGCAAAATGCCAGCAAAAGATTAAACACCCCGAAAGCACTCAAGCCCATCGCCAAGGCGATCATCGAAACCACATAACCCGCGCCAAACACATAGTAAGAAACCCGCAACCCCCGCAGCTCGATCAGCTTGTCGCGCTCATCTACCACAAAGCTCGGCTTGGGATCATTTTGCAGGATCGCAAACAGAATATTGGCTAAAACAAGCATCACGATCTGCACGATAATACCCCCCGCCATCAAAGCCAGAATCGCCTTGCCCAGCAGCGCCAATCCGGCCGCCCCCTCAAAGCGCCCCGCCTCATACATGCCCGAAACCACCGCAAAATATACCGAAAAAATCACCACCGTGCTGGCCAGCCCCGCATATGTGTTTTTCACCTCAAAGTTCATCGAATCGCTCCTTCATTCCGAATCGTGTCAAATATCTTTTACATTGAGTATGCCAATACCGACCGCATGTCAAATATGTTTTACATACCTTTGACCATTCGCCCTTCCCCCGCTTGCGCCAATAGGCTAAGCCACCCCCTATGAGCCTTAGCGTCAAAAATCTGTCTTGCCAGCGCGGCGGCCGCACTATTTTCAGCGAGCTTTCGCTGGAAATCGCGGCGGGCGAAGCTGTGCTTTTGCGCGGCCCCAATGGCGCGGGTAAATCAACGCTTTTGCGGGTGATCGCGGGGCTTATTCCGGCGCAGGCGGGCGCGATCAGCCTCTATGGCACTGCCTTTTCCGAGCGCGATGATTTTCAGGGCCAAATCACCTATGCGGGCCATCTGGACGCAATCAAACCCCAGCT
>JALSHK010000247.1 GCA_026982275.1 Paracoccaceae bacterium
ACCCCGTCAAACAACGGGTGGCCGCCAAAGGTGAGCATAATATCAGACAGGGTCAGGATCGGTGCAGGTGCCATGGAGGTGCTATCGCCCGCCCTCGATGAAACGTCAAGCCATATGATAGGTCAGTGCGCGGAGGATTAAAAAATCCAGTGCCTTGGGCGGGGTTTCGTCACAGGCAAAATGCACGGCGCGGTTGCCCTCAAAATTCAACGCCGGTGAAACCTCGCGAAAATCGGCCATGAGGGTGGTTTGGCAATGGGTATATATCGCAAAGCCCCCCGATTTGGGCACCCCGAGCCGAAGGGTCGAGCCTTTTGGGGCCAGATAAGCAGGCTGCCCCCAGCGCAATTCCTCTTGCAGCGCTATGCCCTCTTGCGCCGCCACGGCGAAAATTCGGGCGCGCAATGCCAAAAGCCCGGCCCTTGCATTGGCCGGAAACCTGTCAAACACGGCCCGCACGGCCTCTTGTGCAAATTCGGTATTTTCCATATCCGCCTTTTAGCACATTTCTGCTGACACTTCACGTCGGTATTATCTTGCGCCCTTTCCTCTTGTCAGCACCCGCGCCACATCCTAAAACGATCCCGATACTTCAAAGGGTGCATATCATGACAGACGAACGGCAAAAAAAGAAACACGGGATCGTGATGTGGGTAATCATGGGGTTCCTGATCCTCGGCCTTGGCGGCTTTGGCCTTACCGGCGCCTTCCAGGCTACAGGAGGCACCGCTGTGGCTACTGTCGGTAAAGAAGAGATATCGGTTGATCGCTTTTATAGCAGCTACCAACGGGACATCCAGGTAGCTGCCCAGCAATTCGGGCAAAACATTACAGCAGACCAGGCCCGGCTATTCGGCATTGATCAATCCAGCCTTCAACGTCAGCTCACCCTTGCCGCACTTTCCAACGAGGCCTCCAATCTCGGGCTTTCCGTGGGGGATGTCGTCGTCCGGCAAGCATTGCTTGCCAATCCTGCATTTCAAACACTGGGCACCGGTTTTAGCGAGGCCACCTATGATCTTGTTTTGCGGCAGCAAAACCTTACCCGTGCCGAATACGAATCCTTGCTGCGCGATGATCAAACCCAAAACCTGATCAGCGGTGCAATATCCGGCGGTGTCGCCAAGCAGGATACCGCCGCCCGCATCCTGATGGATTTCATTGGCGAACGCCGGGATCTGGTTTGGGCCGAGCTGGATGAAACCATTCTGACAAGCGAAATCGCCCCCCCCGGCGAGGCAGAGATTCAGGCCTATTACGACCAAAATCCGGATGCCTTTACCACCCCTGAAACCCGCAAAATCACCTATGCAATCATCAGCCCCGAATTGCTCGGTGCCGATATCGAGATTGCCGACGAAGCGGTCAGAGAGGTTTTTGACGCCCAGTCACAAGCGAATAATACCCCGGCCCGCCGGATTGTGGACCGGATTATTTTTCCCGATATGGCGGCGGCCAGCGAGGCCTATCAGCGCCTGGATGCGGGCGAAGCCAGCTTCGAGGAGATTGCGGCCGAGCAAGGCCAGACCCCCGAGGAAACCCAGATCGGCATGGTGGTGGCCGACCGGATCGCGAATTCGGTGGCCGAGCTTATCTTTGCCAGCGAGGAAACCGGCATTTATGGTCCGGTTCAGGCATTGATCGGGCCAGCGCTATACAAGGTTAATGCCGCCTTCCCTGCGGTGGAGATCGCCTATGACGATGTAAAAGACAATATCCGCACCACGCTGGCGCAGCAGAAAGCCAATGCGCAAATTCAGGCAATGGTGGCGGATGTCGAGGATATCATTGCCGGTGGTGCCAGTCTGGAAGAGCTGGCCAACGAAAGCGACATGCAGCTTTTCACCATCGATTTCAACGTTGACTCACCCGAGCCGATTGCCAGTGACCCGCTGTTTATTTCCGAAGCCCTTGCGGCGGATGTCAATGAAGATCGCGACCTGGTCGAGCTGGATAACGGCGCTATTATTGCACTGCGCGTAGACGAAATACGCCCGGCCCGCCTGCGCACGCTGGAAGAATCCCGTGATCAGGCTGTTGCTGGCGCTACACAAGCGGCAACGGCCCGGGGCATACAGGATTACGCCCGAGAGCTGAAATCCCGGGTCGAGTCCGGCGCGGATTTTCCGGCCACACTGGCGGCGGCTGGCCAGACCCCGAATATAGAAACAAATGCCACCCGCACCTCGCCGCCCACAGGCCTGCCGCCACTTGTGGCGCTGGAGCTGTTTAACCAGAACGAGGGGGATGTGATAGTCTATCCCTCCGAAACCGGCGCTTTTGTGGTGCAGGTCACCCGCATTTCGCCCTTTGATCCCGCCTCGGATACCGGTATCAGCTTTTTGCAGCAGGCCAATGCGCAGATGCAGGAAGACATCGCTTCCGATCTCTATATCCTGTTTGCGAACGGGGTTTTGAACCAGACTGAAATCACCTTGAACCAGGGCCTTATTGAGCAGATTGTCGGCGGTGAAGGCTTGCGCGCAGGCAATGGTTTCTAGCCTATGAGCCTTTTTCCCAGCTTTTCCGATTTTGAGTCCGGCTATAACGCCGGCAAGAATCAGGTCGTGTGGCAGCGCATTGTCGCGGATATGGATACACCTGTCTCCCTGATGCTGAAGCTGACCCAGGGCCGCAAGGACAGCTTCATCCTTGAATC